>CAJMRZ010000104.1 GCA_905215945.1 uncultured bacterium
GGCAAGACGACGCTCATCAACTTGCTGCTGCGGTTTTACGATATCGATGCCGGACGCATCATGGTCGATGGCCGGTCTTCGCGTGACTACACGCGCGCAAGCCTGCGCCGTGCCTTTGGCATGGTGCTGCAGGACACTTGGCTGTTCGAGGGCACGGTGGCGGAAAACATCGCCTACGGCTGTCCCGACGCCACGCGCGAGCAGGTTATCGAAGCTGCCAAGCGCGCGCATGCGCACAAGTTTATCGTGCAGCTGCCAGGCGGCTACGATACGGTCATCGGCGAGGACGGCGGCACGTTTAGCCAGGGTCAAAAACAGCTGCTGTGCATCGCGCGTGTCATGCTCACCGACCCGGCTATCTTGCTGCTGGACGAGGCGACCTCGAGCATCGATACCCGCACCGAGCTGCAGGTGCAGGCGGCATTCGACGAGCTCATGGCTGGCCGCACAAGCTTTGTCGTGGCGCACCGCCTGAGCACCATCCGCAACGCCGACTGCATTTTGGTCATGCGCGACGGCGAGATTATCGAGCGTGGCACGCACGACGAGCTGCTAGCGGCAGGCGGCTTTTACGCCGAGCTCTACCGCAGCCAGTTTGCCCAGTGAGCAAGCCCGTGGGGCAAATTAATCAATCGACAGACGGTGGTTTACATCTGTCACGTTAGTACTAAGATATTCATCTAATAAATTGCATTAGTGGCTTTAGTTTTGGGGGAAACGAGGCAACGTGACTATGACGTGCTCTTTGGTGGTTAACAGCAAGAGCGGTAATACCAGGATGGTTTCGGGTGCGATCAAGCGTACGCTGCAGGCTGCGGGTGTTGAGTTTGTCCATGCCGCGGCGTTGAGCGACGATGCGGATGCAGATCAGGTTGCGCTCGAGGCGCAGGGCGCCTGCGCGGCCGACACGGTGCTCGTCGGTTTTTGGTGCGACAAGGGCGCGTGCACGCCTTCGGTTGCCGCGCTGCTCTCCGCTCTGCACGGCAAGCGCGTTTTCCTCTTTGGTACCTGCGGTTTTGGCGCCGACCAGAGCTATTATCAGCAGATTATCGATCGCGTGACCTCCAATTTGGCCGAGGATGCCGAGCTTGCGGGTTGGGCGATGTGCCAGGGCAAGATGGGCCCCGCGGTCAAGCAGCGCTACGAGGCCATGCTCGAGCAAGATCCCGACAACGCCCGATTTAAGATGCTGCTCGACAACTGGGTTGCCGCGAAGGACCATCCCACCAAGGAAGATCTGGACAACATGGCTGCAGCCGCCAAAAAGGCCGTGCTGGGGGAGTAGCTCCCATCGCTGACGGCGGTCGGTCCATCTTTCTAAATGAAACGTCCTCCCGGGCGTCGGGGCACGAAGTTCCCTGCTCTACAGTCCTGCGCAAGACGAAGGCCACATTAAGTGGCCTTCTTTGCGTGCGGAACTCGCGATGAACTTCGTGCCCCGCCGTCCGGAAGGACGCCTCTTTATTGATGGGAGGCCTGATAGGTCGATGGTTCCGTGCCCGGATGCGTCCAAAGTGGGACGGGCTTTCCGGATGGGCAGGCTTTCGAAAAATGCGTCCCGGAATTTGCCTTTGGAATGGGACGTAGTTTCCCGTTGAGGTGCTTTGCGGAAAGTGCATCCCACTCTGGGCGGTCGAAGTGGGACACACTTTCCCAAAGGCGCTCCAACGGGAAATTGCGTCCCATTATTCGGTCAAGAAACGGGATGCATTTTCCCAATGAGAGCAAAACCGGAAAATGCATCCCACAATCAGCCCTCAAAGTGGGACGCCGTTTCCCAATGAGGCTCAAGCGGAAAATGCATCCCGGAATTTGCGCTCAAAGTGGGATGCGGTTTCCGGTTGAGGGTCTAAGGGGAAAGTGCGTCCCAGAATCGACGCTTGAAATGGGATGCAGTTTCCCGATGAGGCACTCGACGGAAAATACATCCCAGAAATGGCCTTTGAGCTGGGATAAGATTTCCGCGGCATCTCGGATTCTCAAAAATGAGACACGCCGTTGGCGAAAATGAGACACGTGATATCGGGCATCGGACGTATCATTTGTAAAAATGAGTCCACTCCACTCGAATAAAGCGAGGTCCCTCATGTACGTTCCACACCCCCGTATCCGTAGGCTGTCGAAAATCCCGCTTGTTGGGACGGCGGCGCTTGCTGCGTTGATCGCCACGAGCGTCGCCTGCTTCACGGCCGCGCCCCAGGTTGCCCAGGCGGCAGATGCGCCTGCAATCACCGATATGACCGAGCAGGATTATCAAGCCCTGGGTCTGGGCACGAGCGAGGACATTCCGGCCGATACCGTTGGCCCCTATTCCACTGATACCCCCACGACGTTTGCCACGCGCGGCGAGGTCTATATGGCAGCTAACGGTAGCCATGGCAATCGCTACACTCTGCGCGACAAGCTCGAGAACGTCGAGCGCGGTGACATTGGCGGCAGCAGCAAACTCACCGATGGCTATGGAAGTGTGTGGGGCGCCGCAAAGTTCTGGCAAAACGTCAACAACTTCGATACGAACAGCGATCTCTACAAGCATAGCGACTACGGTGGCGGCACCTGGTCGTACCTAAGCAACAATGAGTCCTCAACAGTACTCGCCAACGACAACAACGGTTTCTCGGGCATTCACGCCACGAGTGTTGAGTTCTGCAGCGACGCCAGCACGGGCAAAAAGAGCCGCGTTGCCGAGCTCCGTGCCTACGGCGACAGTTCCTCCACGACGATTGACGGCAAGTCATACGCCGGAAAGGTTGAGCTGGTCCTCTACTCGTTTAGCAACGGGCGTACGCGCACTCTCGACACACACCTGCCGGTGACGGTCAACACTAATATGATGTACGAAGGCCGTTTTAAGTACCTGGATGCCGGTTACCTGCAAGAGCACGACGCCGTCTTTGATGTCGAGGCGGGCGATGTCGATGGCGACGGCGTCGACGAGCTTTTTGTCTACGCGGGCTGCTATGTCGACGAGAACGGCGTGCGCAAGGCTGTAGTCGACATGTATGACTTGGAGGGCGGCAACTGGAAGCAAAGCGTCGTCAAGATCGATGCCGGTAACGCCGCGGACTACACCACGCACAACAAGGGCGGGAACGACTCCTGGACGCAGCTTCAGTCAGCTCCTGTCGTTTCGCTAGCGGCCGGCGACCTCGATCGCGATTTTTGCGATGACCTCGCCATCGTGGTCTCGGCACCCTACGGCAAGAAGAATATTGATAAGTCGACGCATTGCGAGCTGTTTTCGTGGGATGCATCCAAGGGTGCGCTCGTCCATGTCGATGCTCTGGGCGACGCGGGCGCAATCTCCCTCTCCGCGAACGGCAAGACCATGGTCGCTGCGAATGCGACGTTCGGCACGTTTGCCGCCTACGATGAAGAAGGAAAGAAGACGGGTGAAACCGTCACGGGCCTTATTCTTGCGGGCTATGACTGGCAACGCAGCGCTTTTGATTACGGCGCTTCTGACGGCAGCAAGGGGCTGTACGGCGCGCTGTACCGCTACGCGTATTTTGACTCGGAGTCTGGCGAGTTCAAGCTTTCCGATTGCAAGGAATACAGAGACGGGCTCCTCGCCTCCTATGGGCTGATGCATGTGCCCAACAGCGCATGGAAGGATAGCGCTCAGGATAAGCGCTATCCGTGCACCTTGGCGCCTATTGCCCTTGCCACTGCCAACCTTGACGGCCTGTCCGAGCAGCTGGCGGTCGACGAGGTGCTCGTGGGCGGCGATGTGTTCCGCGACTTTGCCTGCAACACGGCACAGAGCGGGGCTCAGGGCTTGGGGTCCATGGTCGGAACCATGAGCATGAGCGGTCAGCAATACAACAGCAGCAACAAGCATGACCACAAGGGTATAGAGCAGGTGTGGATCAGCGACGTCAAGGCGGGCAGCGTCTCGGGTTCGGACCGCTATAACGAGAGCTTTATCGCCGTGGTGGGCAAGCACCGCGACGAGGACCTGCGCAAGAACGATGACTACTATTGGATGACCGCCTCGCATTTTTCGCTCGACGAGAACGGAAAGGTGCGCCGCGGCGAGGAGCAGGTGATTAGCGAGAGCAACCGTCGCGGCACTACCTACGGCACATTTATCTCGCTCGCGCTGCCCGATGTCGACAACGACAGCGTCAAGATCACGTACAAGGACCGCTACAAGGTCTATACCAACCCGCGCGTGCTTGCCGTGCTGCAGGATGCGCCCTATGTTGAGGATCTGGAGCAGGCATACGGCTATCTGGTGTTGGGCGGCACGTCATACGGAGAGGAAAAGGGCACGGGGACATCCCAGGGCTATACCATTGGCGCCGAGTTGGGCGTTGCCGTCGAGGTGCAGACCGGTCCGCCCCTGGTCGCGATGAATGCTTCAGTCGATTTTGCCGCCGAGGGATGCTATGACTACCGGAGCGAGCGCACGGTCAGCGCAAGCGTAAGCTATGAGTCGCATGCCGGCGAGGGTGACAAGGCCGTGCTCTACACGATTCCGATGGTCTATTACGAGTATGAGATCGAAAATGAGGAAACTGGTGGCAAGGGCGTGATGGCGGCGCCCGTGTCGCTCGGCGCGCAGACCTCGGTCGTTAATGTCGAGGCCTATGACCGCATTGCCAAACAGCACAATATGACGCCGCTCAGCTACTTTTTGACCAACCGGTCGGGAGAACCCGGAACCTATCAAACGACGCTCAACGGCGAGACTCCCGTTGGGGATTCCTTTGGCCTGGGCAAGCCTGGCGTAACGCGCGCCTACACGCACGATGGGTTTAACGGCGCCGCCGCGCAGTCGGGGGCGAGCATTGAGCAGACCATCGAAGTCGAGGAGGGCAAGGAGCAGGAGCTCGAGCTCGGCTTGACGCTGAACGGCAGCGTTGTCATGGGCGCGAAGCTTGCAAAGCACGAGTTGTTTGGCGGCCTGTGCTTTGGTGCCAACGCCGGCTTTACTGCGGGTAACTCCTCGAGTGAATCGACCGAATACGGCGGCACCGTCGACAACCTGCCCGAGGCCGCGCAGGGCAAGTACGGTTTTGTGTGGCGTCTGGGCGTCAACGCGGTGGATGTCGACAAGTTCGAGGCAGACTCGGGCGACAAGCTCGGCACCAAGGACACCGACCAGTTCTGGATCGTGGGCTATGACGTTAAGGACGTCGAGATGCCCGACGCGCCGGCCGTGACGGGCTTTACGGCAAACGCCGTCGATTCGACCAGCGTTACGTTTAGCTGGGACGATGTACTCGCAAACAAGAGTGGCTTTAGCTACGGCGTGGGCATGCTGCAGAGCAATGCGGCGGATGCGGTCGTCAATAGCTGGAAGATTGCCGACAACACGCAGACCTCGCTCAAGTGGGATGGGCTGCAGCCCAATACGGAGTATCGATTCGCCATCGCCGCCGTTAAGAATGGATCCACGACCGAAACAGGTATTCGCTCGGCAATCATCACGGTCAAGACCATGCCCGATGGCATGACGATGACCGTGAGCGGACCTGCGGCGGATGCTGCGGAGGGGTCGGATCTTGGATACGACTCTTCGGTTGAGCGCACGGCGGGAAGCCACCTGACGCTCTCGGCGATTGGCCATGTGAAGCAACTCGGTGCCGACGATAGCGAAACAGGGTTGGCACCGACCTATATGTGGTACCGCAAGGGCCGCGGCGAGACAGAGTTTAAGCTCGTGGGTGCCGATGGCAACCTCGCGGCTGGAACGGCCTCAAAGCTCGAGATTGACCTGACCGCAGACGATGACGGTGCGCAGTATTACTGCCACGTGGGATACAACGACGTGGGCCTCGACACCGGCAC
>CAJMRZ010000105.1 GCA_905215945.1 uncultured bacterium
AAAAATTTTTAGCATCCATAAAAATGCGCCTGAAATATAAGGGAAAAACAGGAAAGCGGGACCCCGGACGGCCGGCCGCCGGGACCCCGCGGAAGGTCAGGGGGCGGCCTTCTTGGCTGGCTTTTTGTAGAAGGTGTCCTGCATGGGCAGGCAGGTGCGCAGGATGTGGTCACGGGCGTAGTAGGCCCCCTGGGCCGCCGGCGCGGTGGGGATGGTGGCGATCTCGCCGATGCCCTTGGCCCCGTAAGCGAAGGGGAGCAGCTCCTCCTTCTCCACATAGATGGCGTGGATGTCGGGGATCTGGTCGGCCCGCATCAGCCCCAGGGTGCCGAATTTGGCCTGGGGCACGCAGTCCTTGAGGGGGAAGTCCTCGGTGAGGGCGTAGCCCAGGCCCATGAGCACGCCCCCCTCGATCTGCCCCTGGATGGAGGTGGGGTTGACCACCTTGCCCGAGTCGTGGGCAGCGTAGACCTCCTTCACCCGCCCGTCGTCGTCCAGAATCACCACATGGGTGGCGAAGCCGTAGGCCACATGGCTCTTGGGATTGGGCTTGTCGGCCCCCAGCTTGTCGGTGGGGTCGAAGAACTCGGCGCTGTACTCCAGCCCCTCCAGGGCGGACAAATCTCCGCCCGCCCCGTCCAGATCGGCCCTGAGCTCGGCGGCGGCCATGCGCACGCACTCGTCGTAGTTGACCTCTTCGATGGTCACCGTGGCGCCCTCGGCGGCGATGTTATCGAAGCGGGGCTTGGTGGAACCCTTGGGCATGTGCACGACGGCCTTCTGGCCCAGCTTGTTGGCAGCCCATGCCACGCCGCGGCCATGGTTGCCGTCGGTGGCGGTAAAGAAGGTGGCCTGGCCAAAGTCCTTGGCAAGCTGATCGGAGGTCAGGTAATCGAAGGTGCACTCGGCAACGTCCTTGCCGGTCTCGTCGGCAATGTAGTTGGCCATGGCAAACGAGCCGCCCAGGACCTTAAAGGCGTTGAGGCCAAAGCGATAGCTCTCGTCCTTAACGCACAGGTTGGACAGGCCCAGGCGCGCGGCCTGGCCGTCCAGGCGGGCAAGCGGAGTGACGGTGTACTGGGGGAACGACTGGTGGAAGGCGCGGGCCTTCTTCACGTGGTCGAGGCTCATGATTCCCAAGTGCCTGTCATCGCTCTTGGGCATCGTGTTGCCCGCCCACTGGATCTTATCGGCCATACGGTGAACTCCTTAAGTCCTCTCTTGCCGGCCCCCGCATACGCGTTTCAGCCCGATCCCATTCACACGGCTGAACTTTTATGTGGATGCCAAACAAAAAGTTTGTTAGCACTGTTCTATCACACTTTTTGATTGGCAAACCTAACAAATTGTTTGTTGCCGTAATCGGTACCTTTTCGCCGCCGAACGGTCATGAATTGCCTTGTTGATGGATTTGTTTGCGGTCAAGTGTGGTTTATGGCAAAGTGTGCCCAAACTAATTTTTAGGAAGGCACCCATGACCCCCGCACAGATTGAGTTTTACAAGCGCCTAGCACACGGCCTGGCGCTCCAATTTGGCCCCAACTGCGAAGTCGTCGTCCACGATCTGGAGACCGAGGACGTGGACCACTCCATCGTAGTGATCGAAAACGGCCACGTCAGCGGGCGCAAACTGGGTGACGGCCCCAGCCATATTGTGTTTGAGTCCATGCACGAGGGCACCACCGACGTGCACGACCGCGAGCCATACCTCACCAAAACCACCGATGGCAAGCTGCTCAAGTCCTCTACCATCTTTATCCGCAACGACGAGGGCAAGCCCGTCGGCATTTTGGGCATCAACTTTGACATTACGCTTATGAAGGCTTTTGAGCGTTCGCTCGACGCCTTTACCGGCACCGGCGGCACGGGCTATACCGAGCCCGAGCCCATTACCAAGAACATCGGCGACCTACTCGAGGACCTGCTGCACGAGTGCGAGCAGTTTGTGGGCAAGCCCGCGGCACTCATGACCAAAGACGAGCGCATTCGTGCCATTGGCTACCTCGACCGTCGCGGTGCCTTCCTCATTTCCAAGTCGAGCGAGCGCGCCTGCGAGTTCTTTGGCATCTCCAAGTACAGCTTCTATAGCTACCTCAATGAGGCCAAGGCGGCGGCCGGCGACAAGTAGGCACTCGCCTGGATTGCCCCTCCCCTTTTGGGCGCGAGTTCTGGAAAGCACGAAACCAAGACCGAGCCGCTTGGGAAGTTCCATATAATCGATGTCATTAGTATTTCGAAAGGATGGGACAGAATGGCGTTGAGCAAGGCATCATGCACCGGTCGCGGATTGATTCCGGCAATTGGTGGACATGTGCACCGCATGTTCGATGAGGGTGAAGACGACCTGTTTTCGCTGAGCCTTGACGACGTGATGGATGATCGCCCGTGGACCGCCGACGAACTCATGGGCGGCGGGGCTCGCCCGTCAAACCCCAATCCCGCACTTGCGCCTAAGCCCGCATCTGCGCCGACTCCTGCGCAGTCGCCTGTTTCGGCGCCCGCGCCTACGCCCGCACCCACTTCGGCGCCCACGCCCGTTCCCCGCCCCGCAAGCGACCCGTCCGAGACGGCGGCATTTCTCGCTGCAGCGACGCAGGGCAAATCGGCCGACAGCACTGTTATGTACAGCGCCCAGCAGTTGCCTGTTCCTGCGGCACGCAAGCCTCCGGTCGCAAGGCTCGATGAGCCCGTTGCCCATCAAGTTGCCTACGATTCCTGGGCTGCAGCCGATCTGGATGAGACCTCTACCGGCATGCCGGCGCTCGATGTTCCAGTTAACCCGCTGTTTGCCGCCAACACGAGCGCTGCGGACTATGAGGGCGGTGCGGCATATTCCGATTATTCCGATGACTATGCTGGCAACGGTCGCATCGAGACAGAGGATTATGGCACCGCATCGAGCGATTATCCCAACGATCCGTACGCTGCCACGCCTGCACCGGAATATGACCCGGAGGCCGCGTCCGCGCCGGCGTATACCAAAAGCACGGGCGAAGAGCGCTTCGCCGATTATTACGCCGAGGAAAAGGCGCTGCGTTTCTCGGAATTTCCGCAGGCTGTCAAGGTTGCCTTTATCGCCATTATCATTGCCCTGCTCGGCGTCATTGCGTTTGAGGGATTCCAGCTGTTCCGCGGCCCCACCCAAGCGGAGTCGGAGACCCAGCAAAAAGAGGACGATAACCAGTACCTGGACATCAACACCCTCAAGGGCGACCCCAACGACGGAGACGACGAATAACAAATGCCAAAAATTGAGGGTCGTAGACCAGATCAACCCCGTGCGCTCATTGCCGCACGGGGTTGATCTTTGTCCGCGCGTGCTGATAGACTCCATCGTGCCCGCAAGCAGCGGGCGCGTTTTATCCAGAGTCGGGGTAGAGAGTTGGCTCCACGATCCCGACGCCAACCGGCCAAGAGGCACGGTGGCCCTGCCAACATCGATGAAAGGAGTCCGTATGGACAATTTCTCTGTGCGCAGTGAGCGCAACTTCCACAACCTAGCCGCCAAGCCAAAACGAATGCATCTTCTGGACAAGCCGAACGGCTATGCCTCGGCCATGGTCAAGAGCAGTCTCCCCCACCAGATGCGCTTTACCGTGCAGGCGCTCGAGAAAGAGCTCTACACCGCCGGCGACCCGCACGTACTGCAGATCAAGCTGCTTGGAGACGACTCGCGCGAGCTGTCTAGCTGGAAGCTGTTTGCCGACGGCACGTGCGTCGCAAGCGGTTCGGGTGACTTTGCCCGCGAGTGCTTCTGCGAGGGAGCTGAGGTGTTTCTGGACCTGTGTCGCGACGCCGTCGAGACTGCCGAGCTGTGCCAGTGGAGCGAGAGGGAGTACGCGCTGTTGGGTGCCGCGCGCGGGATTGCGGGGGGGTGTAGGAACAGAAGCCTCATGACGGTGGCCTCAGCTGGAATGACGTATCGCTCGATAAATGATCTCAACAACGTAGCCGATGCGCCGCATTTCACCTCAAAGGCATTGAGCGATCAGGAGGCGTCCAGCATTTCTTTGATATCCCCAATTGATTGTTCCGAGAAAGTCTCTTCATGTCCTTATAATCGCCCTTACGAGAAACGTGGACGAGACAGGCGTCCATATGCCGTCTCTAAACTAACGAGCCGTTCGCGGAAAGAACATCTGGCTAGCATGGGCCAAAGATATACTGGTATCGCTGCAACAATTATGGAAGATCGGCACCACCAATGACCTCCTTGAAATTCTCCAGGCGCTTCGCGCTTAGCCTGCTCGCCTCGCTGTCCGCCACCGTAGCGCTTGCTTTGCCCTCAACCGCCCTAGCCGCGTCGGACCCGAACCCGCCCAGCATCTCCAACGTGACGATATCCGCGACGACAGTCACGGCCGGCTCCACGCTGCATGTCGGCTATAGCGTCGATGACCCTGACGGGGTACGGTCCGTCACGCCCATAGTCGAAGTCCTTGTCGAAAACGATACCGGAGACCATGGAATCAGTTCCCGTCTCGCCTTCTCGTCGACCGGCAACACGACCGCGGGCTTCGATATCTCCACCTCCCCGAGCGACCGGCCCTGCAGGTACCGGATCATCGGCCTCGGCGTGACCGATAGTCTTGGATGGGTTACCGATGTCTACGACACGACGTATGCCGAGGAGAAGGGGCTCGACTGTCCGACCTTCACCACCGACCCCCTCGAGTATGAGGTGACCGAGGGACCCGAGGACCAAAACCCGCCGACCGTGTCCTCCGTGTCGCTCTCGAGCAGGGAGGTCGCAACCGGTGCCGACTTCCACATCTCTTGGACCGTCTCCGATGCCGACGGCGTTCGCTCCGTTTCCCCCATACTGCGGCAGGGCTGGGAGAATTCGGACGACGGCTGCTCTGTTTCGTCAGCCTATTATCACGGAGGCTCGTCTATCGACGGGTTTGACCTCACATTCGACAGCAATAGGATCGGAAGGCACAGGCTGATCGGCCTTTCGGTCACCGATGGCCTAGGGTTCGAGACCGATGTGTACGAGAGTTCCTACGCCAGGGCCAACGGCATTTCGGGCGCGACTTTCTCGGTTGGCGACCCGAGCGAGCTGTGCTTCGAGGTGACCGGCAGCGCGATCGACCGGAACCCGCCCACGGTCTCGAACGTTTCCATCTCCGCGAAGAGGGTCCCCGTCGGCGGGATCCTCCGTATCTATTGCAATGTAGGCGACGCGGACGGCGTAAGGTCTGTCTCCCCGATCCTCGGCGACCCCGGCTATGTCGAGGACCCGAACTCTTTAAAGACCCGCAAAACGTTGAGCTGCAGCTACGATGCGGCAAGGGGCTATATCGAAATCGAGTTCCCCACGTCGCTCTCGATGGGCTCGTTTGAAATCCAAGCCCTCGCGGTCCTCGACAAGACGGGCCACGAGACCTTCGTCTACAGCTCCGCCTACGCCGAGCGTAACGGCAAGACCGGCGTTCAGACCTTTGATGTCGACGACGCGGGGGACGTCACCTTCGACGTGACCGCTCCGCTGTATGCCGCCACCAAGGGCGACGGGCAGGCGTATGCAAAGGACGGCGAGGCCGGTCTGACCTTCCGCTTCAGCGGTCCTCTCGATGAGTTCACGCGTCTCCTCGTGGACGGAACTGAGGTCTCCGCCGAGAACTACACCGCAACCAGGGGCAGCACGATTATCGAGCTCAGGCCGTCCTACCTGGACACGCTCGCCGGCGGCGGACACACCGTCACGGCCGTCTGGAAGGACGGGACGGCGACCGATGCGTCCTTCACCGTGGAGGGGAAGGCCCAAGGGGAGCAGGCGGG
>CAJMRZ010000106.1 GCA_905215945.1 uncultured bacterium
GGCCCGAAGATACGGGTGCCGACGGGCGAACCATCGTTGTTGATGACAACGCAAGCGTTCTCATCAAAGCGAATGTAGGAGCCATCCTTGCGGCGGATCTCCTTAACGGTGCGAACGACGACGCAACGGACAACGTCCTTCTTCTTGACGTTGGCGCCAGGGGTAGCCTCCTGGACAGCACCGATGAACACATCGCCGATGCCTGCATAACGACGCTTGGAACCGCCAAGCACCTTGATGCAGCGAATCTTGCGAGCGCCGGAGTTGTCGGCGACGTTCAGCATGGTTTGCATCTGAATCATGGTAGATGTTCCTCCGAACTAAGAACCGAAGAGAGGTGCGCAGCCTTTATACGGCCCGTGGTATGCAAGCCAGGCATACGCACATCTTCGGAAACGTACAAGTCGTAAGAGCGACTGCTTATTTAGCGCGCTCGACGACCTCGATGAGGCGCCAACGCTTCATCTTGGACATAGGACGGGTCTCCATAACGCGGACGGTATCGCCCACGCCAGCCGTGCACTCCTCGTCGTGAGCGTGCAGCTTCTTGGAGCTGGTCATCATCTTGCCGTACTTGGGGTGACGCTTGCGCTCGGTGATGGTGACAACAATGGTCTTGGCACCGGAGACGGAGGTAACGACACCCGTACGGACCTTACGCGAGTTACGCGAATCAGTCATGTTCTCTCCTTAGGTCCTACTCGGCGACAGCGGACTTCTCCGCTGCGATCTCGCGGGCGCGCTGCTCCGTGAGGACGCGAGCGATGTCCTTCTTCACGGTGTTGACGCGAGCGGTGTTGTCCAGCTGGCTGGTGGCCATCTGGAAACGAAGGTTAAAGAGCTCGGCGCGCATTTCCTTCAGCTTCTCAACGAGCTGAGCGTCCGAGAGCTCACGAATCTCTGCGGGCTTCATTAGTTCTCCTCCTTGGCGGCGGCGGCGTCCTCAGCAGCCCACTTGGCCTCGAGAGCGGCCTCCTCAGCCATCTCCTTCTCGATGCGCTGCTCAGCGTTCTTGGCAGCAACAATCTTGGTCTTGATGGGAAGCTTGTGCTGTGCAAGACGCAGAGCCTCGCGAGCGACCTCCTCGGGCACGCCCTTGACCTCGAACATGATGCGGCCGGGCTTGACGACGGCCACCCACTCCTCGGGGTTACCCTTACCAGAACCCATGCGAGTCTCGGCAGGCTTCTTGGTGATGGGCTTATCGGGGAAGATCGTGATGTAGACACGACCGCCACGCTTCATGTAGCGGGTCATGGCAATACGAGCGGCCTCGATCTGACGGTTGGTGATCCAATGGGCCTCGAGAGCCTGGATACCAAACTCGCCGAAATGCAGCTCGGTATTACCCTTGGCCTGGCCCTTCATGGAGCCACGCTGCACCTTGCGGTGAAGAATACGCTTAGGGGCAAGCACTACTGACCCCTCCTCTCGGAGTTACGACGACGAGGACGGGAAGAGCCCTCGAGTGCAGGGTTGGGAACAGGCTGGCCCGGGAGCTTCTCGCCCAGGTAGATCCAGACCTTCACGCCGCAAGCGCCCATGGTGGTGCTGGCGACAGCCGTGCCGTAGTCGATCTTGGCACGGAGGGTGTGCAGAGGCACGCGACCCTCGCGGTACCACTCACGACGGCCCATCTCGGCGCCGCCGAGACGACCGGAGCACTGGATACGGATGCCCTTAGCGCCGGCCTTGCGGGCGGACTGGACAGCCTTGCGCATAGCGCGACGGAAGGCAACGCGGCCCTCGAGCTGCTCGGCGATAGACTGAGCAACGAGGTTGGCGTCGAGCTCGGGGCGCTTGATCTCGACAACGTCGACGGAGAGCTGGCCCTTGGAGACGCCAGCGACCTTCTCGAGCTCGGTGCGGAGGGTATCGATCTCGGCACCCTTCTTACCGATGACAACGCCGGGGCGAGCAGTGAGGATGATGACCTTCACCTTGTCGCCAGCGCGCTCGATCTCGACACGGGAGACAGCTGCGCGGGAAAGACGCTTCTCGAGGTACTTACGAATCTCGAGATCGTTACCGAGGGTCTTAGCGTAATCCTTCTCTGCGAACCAGCGGGAGCGCCAGTTCTCGGTGATGCCAAGACGGAAGCCGGTGGGGTAGACTTTCTGACCCATACAGCTTTACGCCTCCTTTCGAGGAGCAACGACGACGGTGATGTGGGAAGTACGCTTCAGAATGCGAGAAGCGGAACCCTTGGCGCGGGGACGGATGCGCTTAAGCGTCGGACCCTCGTCAACATAGGCAGCGGCGACAACCAGGTTGTCGGCACGCAGACCGTTGTTGTTCTCGGCGTTCGCAACGGCGGAACGGAGAACCTTCTCGACATCCACGGCGACGGCGCGGTCGCAGAAGTGGAGGATGTCGAAGGCCTGAGCGACAGGCTTGCGGCGGATCAGATCGACCACCAGGCGGGCCTTGCTGGGGGAAACACGCACGTACTTAGCGACGGCGCGAACCTCGGTGGCCTCAGTTTCAATAGACTTAGTTGCCATTTACGGTTAACCCCCTATTTGGCCTTGTGGCCACGGAACGTACGAGTCGGCGCGAACTCGCCGAGCTTGTGACCAACCATGGACTCGGTAACATACACGGGCACATGCTTGCGGCCGTCGTGGACGGCGATGGTGTGACCAACCATCTCGGGGAAGATGGTGGACGCGCGGGACCAGGTCTTCACGACGTCCTTCTTGCCAGCCTCGTTCATCGCGGTGATACGCGAGAGAAGGCGAGTCTCCACGAACGGGCCCTTTTTGAGACTTCTGCTCATAAGTGCTTTCTCCTAAAACTCGGTATCCGAAATTACTTCTTACGGCGACGAATGATGTGCTGGTTCGAGACCTTCTTCTTCTTGCGCGTACGAAGGCCCTTCGTCGGCTTACCCCAGGGGGTAACGGAGGGACGACCAGAGGTGTGGTTCTTGCCCTCGCCACCGCCGTGCGGGTGGTCGACAGGGTTCATGACGGTACCGCGGACGGTCGGGCGCACGTTCATGTGACGCTTACGGCCGGCCTTGCCGATGACGATGTTGGAGTGATCGGCGTTGCCGACCTCACCGACGGTGGCGCGGCAGGTAACGAGGATGCGGCGCATCTCGGAGGAAGGCATACGGACGATGGCGTACTTGCCCTCCTTACCCATCAGCTGGCAGGAGTTACCGGCGGAACGGGCGATAGCAGCGCCCTTGCCCGGCTGGAACTCGACGGCGTGGATGAGCGTACCGACGGGGATGTCGGCGAGGGGCAGAGCGTTGCCCGGCTTGATGTCGGCGTCAGAACCGGACATGATGGTCTGACCGACCTCGAGGCCCTTGGGGGCCAGGATGTAGCGCTTCTCACCGTCAGCGTAGTGCAGCAGAGCGATGCGAGCGGAACGGTTCGGATCGTACTCGATCGTGGCAACCTTGGCGGGCACGCCGTCCTTGTTGCGCTTGAAGTCGATCACGCGGTAACGACGCTTCACGCCGCCGCCCTGGTGGCGGGTGGTGATACGGCCGTTGTTGTTACGACCGGCCTTCTTGGGCAGGGGCTCGAGAAGAGACTTCTCGGGCTTGGTGCAGGTGATCTCGGAGAAATCGGAGATCGTCTGCCAACGCCTACCAGCGGAGGTCGGCTTAAGGTGCTTTACAGCCATTACAATCCCTTTCAATAGGAATCCGTTAGCCATCGCAGACAGGGATTCGAGGTTCTGCCTCGGGTGCGATGACACCGGACGTATACACGGTTCCGGGCGTGTCCATTTTATACGCCCAAAACCTTGAGCTCTCGCCTCCCCTATTTGGGAGGCATGAGCTCACTCAACAGCAGCGAGTCTTAGGCCTGGTTGCCAAAGACCTCGATGGTGTCGCCCTCGGCCAGCGTGACGATGGCCTTCTTCCAAGAACGGGTCTTGCCGGCGACATAGCGCACGCGCTTGGTCTTGGGCTTGACCGTCAGGGTGTTCACGCGAACGACCTTGACGCCGAAGATCTCCTCGACAGCGTCCTTGATCTGATACTTGTTAGCATCCTTGGCGACCTCGAACGTGTACTTGTTCAGCTCCATGCCGGAGAAGGAACGCTCGGACACGATCGGACGGATGATGATCTCGTGGGCGGTCATTTATGCAAGCACCTCCCCGAAGTGAGCGGCGACGTCGGCGGGCATCAGCACAGCGTTGTTGTTGACGAGATCGTAGGTGTTGGCCTCGTCAGCGGTGATGATGAACGTCTTGGGAATGTTGCGGAACGACAGGTAGGCGTTGACGTCCTCATCGCGAACAATGATGGTCAGACGCTTGCCCTCAAGGCCGAGAGCCTTGAGCATGGCGACGGCAGCCTTGGTGGAAGGCTTCTCGAAGCCGTAGTCGTCGACGAGCACGAGCTCGCCATCGGCCAGCTTGGCGGACAGCGCGGAGCGCATAGCCAGCTTGACCTCCTTGTTGTTCATACGCTTAGCGTAGGAACGGGGCTTGGGGGCGAAGACAACGCCACCGTGACGCCACTGGGCAGCACGGATGGAACCCTGGCGGGCACGGCCGGTGCCCTTCTGACGCCAAGGCTTCTTGCCGCCACCGGAAACCTCAGAGCGGCCCTTAGCGGACTGGGTGCCCTGACGCCAAGAGGCCATCTGGCACTTGACGATGTGGTGCATAACGTGGATGTTCGGCTCGATGCCGTACACCTCAGCGGCGAGCTCGGCCTCGGCGACCTTCTTGCCCTCGCTGTTCTTTACTTCAAACTTTGCCATTTAAGTGTTCTCCTTGGTATGACGCTGGGCTAAATGGGCTGGGCCCTTAGGCCATACGGATGGCGACGAGACCATTCTTGGCACCCGGGACAGCGCCCTTGACCAAGATGAGGTTCTGCTCGGCATCGATGCGGACAACGGAAAGGTTCTTGACGGTAACGCGCTCGTTACCCATGTGACCGGCCATCTTGACGCCCTTGAGGACGCGCGCAGGATAGGCGCACTGACCGATAGAACCGGGGTGACGCTGGAAGTGAGAACCATGCGTCATAGGACCGCGGCGCTGACCCCAGCGCTTGATGCGACCCTGGAAGCCCTTACCCTTGGAGGTACCGATGACGTCGACCTTCTCGACATCAGCGAAATCAGCGACGGTGACGACCTCGCCGACCTTGTGCTCCTCGCCGTTCTCGACGCGGACCTCACGAAGGAAGCGGACAGGCTCGACGCCAGCCTTGGCGAAGTGACCAGCCATGGGCTTGTTCACGTTCTTGGCCTTGATGTCGCCGAAACCGATCTGGACGGCGTCATAGCCGTCGGTTGCCTGAGTTTTAACCTGCGAGACAGCGCAGGGGCCAGCCTGGATGACCGTGACGGGAACGACGTTGTCGTCCTCGTCCCAAACCTGGGTCATGCCAATCTTGCGGCCGAGAATCATGCTGATCAAGATATGATCCCAACTCTCGCGTGGTCTTGGGACAATGCGTACACCACCGAGCGTACGCCCCTAGAGGACCACTACTTACACGACGTGCTCCCCAGCCTTGTATTTCGCCCGGACTACCTGACAACCCTATTAAGCAGGCATTTTGTCCAGCCAGAATACTCCCCTGGTTACACACAGTTGTTTAGTATACACGGCTGCGGGCGTATCCATCGAGATTCATATTTCACTCACATTGTTTACGCAGGTAAAGTGCGTGGAGTCGCCTGGGCTTGGCAGAGGGGCGGCGAAATATATTAAGTTTGCTGCTCTACAGTCCTGCGCAAGACGGAAAGCACATTAAGTGCTTTCCTTTGCGTG
>CAJMRZ010000107.1 GCA_905215945.1 uncultured bacterium
CGTCCGAAACGTCTCCTCTCGGGCAGCGTCCCGACATCGTAGCGGCTTGCAGCGCTTTGGGCGACCGCTTCGAGCTGACGCCGCGCGAGCGGAATATTATCGTGCGCCATATGTTTCCGCTGGTGCCAGTGCCGCCGACGTGTCGTGAGGCATGGATTGTATGCCTGGCTGATAAGTGGTGCGCGCTGCGCGAGACGGTCGCCGGTCGCCTGCGGCGCAAAGACGAGGCGGACGATGGCGTGAGCAGCGAATCGAGTGAAAAGAGGAGAGGGTAGACGGTGGAAACCGCGATCGACATGGCATTTGGCGGCGCGACGCTTGCCGCCTGCCCGCTCTCGGCACTGGTGCTCTCGTTTGCCTTCTACGGGTTTTGCGGCTGGGCATGGGAATCGACAGTCTGCGCCATGCTCAACCACGGACGCTTTGCCAACAGCGGATTTTTGCTGGGGCCGTGCTGCCCCATCTACGGCGCGGGCGGCATTGCCTGCTGGCTGCTGTTGCGCGGAATTCCTGACGCGTCGAGCCAGTTTGTCGCTGCAGCGCTCGTATGCAGCGTGATTGAGTACAGCGTGGGCGTGCTGTTGGAAAAAACAACGGGCGCTCGCTTTTGGGACTATTCGCATCTGCCGTTTAACCTGCACGGGCGCATCTGCCTGTACTGGGCCTGCGCGTTTGGCTTGGGTGCGTTATGCATTTGCCGTTTAGTGGAGCCGGCATTGTTGGGGCTGCTTGGCCATCTGCCGGTGCTGATTGTGCGGCTGTCCGCCTTTATCGTCGCGGTCGCGATGATGGTCGACACGGTGTGCTCGTTGGCGAGCTGGCGGCGTCTGTCCGATCAGCTGGAGCGCGTCCGGGCTGACCTTGCCGACCGCATCAACGAGTCGCTTGCCGATGCCTCGGACTCAATGCTCGAGCGCATTCCCGATTCGACGATTGACTCGGTGACACAGACGCATATCCGTAGCCGTGCCGTTAACGCATGGCTGGCCGAGCTGGGCGACGCCGCGCTCGATGCCCTGCGCGAGAAGGCTTCGATGCCGACGTTTATCGCGGATGGTGCTCGCGGCCTGGCGCTCGCTGCCCGCCGCGTGGCCGATGCCGCGCCGAGCATGCCGCGTCCGTCGCTCAGCCGTCGCCTTGCCGGTAAGCGCATGAGCCGTCCGGTGCCGAGCGTGTCACTCAGCCGCCGCGACCTACGCTTCTTTAACGCCTTCCCGCGTCTGCGCATCAACCGCTACGAGGGCGTCATCCGAGCTACCGACCTCCGCGACCGAGCCCGCGAGCTGTTCCGGCGCTAGCCGGGACGGGCGCGCTCACGGCTCCCTTGCTCGCGTATTTCCCGTTCGTTTCGCGCCCGTTGCTGCGCCGTTTCCAAGATTGCGGCACCGTTTCCATTCGACAACGCAGCGTTTAACAACGCCGTATCTGGTCTACACCAGTTGCCCCTCGGCCGCATTATGGGCGCCGACAACGTTCATGCGATCAAGGGGGAGCGAATGTACGATACGGGATCGACAACGTTTATGCTCATCTGCACCATGCTCGTGTTTTTAATGACACCGGGTCTGGCGTTTTTCTATGGCGGCCTGTCCAGGCGCAAAAATGTCATCAACACCATGCTTATGTGCTTCGGTGCCATTGGCCTGGTTGGTGTGCTGTGGATTGTTGCCGGCTGGTCGCTGGCCTACGGCGGTGACGGTTCCAGCCCGTTTATTGGAGGCCTTGACCAGCTGCTGTGCTTGCCGGTGCTCAACCAGGTGCTGCAGGTGGCTGAGGGCAATGCCGCGGACGGTGCCGTCTACCCTCAAATTGTCAACATCGCCTTCCAGATGGCCTTTGCCATGATCACGGCCGCTATCGTCACGGGTAGCCTGGCCGGCCGCGTTAAATATGTCGCCATGACGGCCTTCCTGGGCATTTGGCTGTTTGTGGTCTATGCGCCGCTTGCCCACATGGTTTGGGGCGGCGAGGGCTCCTTTATCGGCGGCATCATCGGCGCGCTCGACTTTGCCGGTGGCGACGTGGTGCACATCTCGTCCGGTCTGACGGGCTTGATTCTCTGCCTGATGCTCGGCCGTCGTCGCGGCTTTGGCATGGTGAGCTACCGTCCGCATAACGTGCCGTTTGTGGCGCTGGGCGCCGGCCTGCTTTGGTTTGGCTGGTTTGGCTTTAATGGCGGTAGCGAGTTTAAGGCCGACGCCGTGGCGTCACTCGCCATCCTCAACACCGTGACGGCCAGCGCGGCGGGCATGGTCTCGTGGCTTGCTGTCGAGCGCGTGCACACCGGCCGCCCCACGCTGGTGGGTGCCAGCACCGGTTTGGTTGCGGGCCTCGTGGTGGTCACGCCGGGCGCGGGCTTTGTCGAGCCGTGGGCAGCGCTGGTCATGGGCCTGATCGTGTCTCCCGTCTGCTACTTGGCCATCAGTCATCTTAAGACCAAGTTCGGCTACGACGATGCGCTCGACGCGTTCGGTTGCCACGGTATCGGCGGCATCTTGGGCGGCGCGCTCACGGGCCTGTTCTGCGTGCCGGAGCTTTCGTGGACCGGTAAGGGCGGCCTGTTCTACACGGGCGACGTGTCGCTGCTCATCTCGCAGATTTTGGGCATTGTGGTGACGGTCGCTATTGTGCTGGTGCTCGACTTGGTGATCGCCGCGGTGGTCAAGGCGCTGTTCCACGGCAGCCTGCGTGTGGACGAGGCCGACGAGGCGCTGGGCTTGGATGCGAGTCAGCACGGCGAGAGCGCGTATCCCTCCTTCTCGGGACTCGATTAACAGCTTCCCCAAGCACCGCACCTTGCCGTTCAATCGTCGCTCACGTACTTAAGTACGCTTCGCTCCTCTTTCACGGCAATCTGCGGCACTTGGGAAACCTGTCAAGACCAGTTGGTTGCACTATTTTGATTTGCAAGGTTGGTCTGTGGCGCCTGGGAAACCCGCGTCTCATGTAAAGGGATACGTTGATTATTGAGAGGAATTCATTATGAAAAAGATCACGGCTATCGTGCGCCAGGAAAAGCTTGAGGTTCTCAAAGACGCGCTGTTTGCTGCTGATGTTCGTGGTATGACCATCAACCAGGTGCAGGGCTGCGGCGCGCAGCATGGCTGGAAGGAGTACGTACGCGGCAACGAGTTGCTCGTCAACACGATCCCTAAGGTGCAGTTCACCCTTATCTGTGCCGACGAGCACGTCGACGGAATTGTCGACATCATCTGCAACGCTGCTCGCACCGGTGCCGTTGGAGACGGCAAGATTTGGGTCGAGCCGGTCGAGGAGGTTATCCGCATCCGTACCGGCGAACACGGCCCCGCCGCGGTGTAGGACAATCTTTCGCCCGACGGGCGTGCCTCTCTTGGGGTGCGCCCGTTCTCGTCTACAATATCGTGCAGACGAAGGAGAGGCATGCCCATGATCAAGATGTTTGCGAGTGACTTAGACGGAACGCTGCTGAATGCCCTGCACGAGGCAGATGGGACCATCCGCCGTGCCATTCGCGAGCTGACCGAGGCTGGCTTGCATGTGGTTCCCGCGACCGGGCGCTCGACGTTGCCGATCGGCGAGCATGGCTTTACGGGGCTGGCACTCGACGCCTGCTGCTCCAACGGATCCATCGTGCGCAACAGCCATGGCGAGGTGCTCAAGACCTGGACCATCGACCCGCAGGTTACCGAGGAGCTGCTCAAGGCGTTCCCGGACATTTGCTTCGACTGCTCCACGCCCGACGGCATGTTCTCGAGCGGTTCGTTCGAGATGCACCAGGCGGGTTTTAAGAAGGACAGCCCTATCAAGCGCGTCGTGATGCGCGGCATGCGTGCACGTGGCGGGTATCACGAGGAGCAGTATTTCGACCAGTCGATCGGTGACATCCTGCGCCACGATGTGTGCAAGATCAACTGCCGCGTGACCTCGCCCGAGCTGGAGCGCGACCTTAAGGCATATTTGGCCGAGCGATCGGACCGCGTGGTCAACGCGCCGTTCGATCCGGTGATGTTCGAGATCACGGACGTGGCGTGCAACAAGGGCGAGAGCGTGGCCTGGCTGGCGGGCTACTACGGTATTGCCGAGGACGAGGTCGCGGTCTACGGCGACGGCGGCAACGACATTGCCATGCTCAAGCGTTTCCGCCACAGCTACGCGACCAAAAACGCAAGCGATGCAGCCAGGGCCGCCGCGAGCGCGACCATCGGCAGCTGCATGGCCCACGCCGTCCCCAAACACATGCTCGCCACCATGCATAAGCAGAGCTCCCGCACCATCATCGAATAATGTGACAAAGGGACAGCCCCTTTGTCACATCCAAAATATTGCCTTTACGTGTTGATGCACACGGTGTGCAATAATACTCGCACTGTGCAATAGCGCACAGACTGAGTAACAAGGAGGACGCTTGTCCCAGCTCGAGAAATGCGATCGCCGGTCCCTTCGCTCGCAGCGTGCCCTTCGCCAGGCACTTGCCAGCGAGCTTGCCGAAAGCGGCGACCTTTCGCGCATTAACGTCGCGTCGCTCACCGAGCGCGCTGGCCTTACGCGCCGCACGTTCTATTCGCACTACCGCGATATTCCCGACTTTATCAATCAAATCGAGGATGGCTTGCTGGCCGAGATCCGTGAGCGCATTGAGCTCATCACCGCAGCTCAGCTGCCCGACCTCTATCACAACATCGATGAGCTCGAGCCGGCGCCCGGTTCGGTTGAGCTGCTGCGTTATCTTGCGGCCAACCGCGACTTAATCGGTGCGCTGCTGGGTCCGGGCGGCGACCAGGCCTTCATTAAAAGGATCATCGACACCGCTCGTGAGGCCGTGGTGCCGCGTGCGCAGACGGGCATTTTGGGCCTGGCGCTGGGCACGTTCTTTGACTACTACGTCACCTACGTCGTGAGCGCCGAGGTCGGCATGATTCAGCGCTGGTTTGAGCGTGGGCTCACCGAATCGCCCGAGGCCATGGCGCGCATTATGACGGTGCTCGCTTTTGTGCGCCCTGGTGACCTGTATGGCCAACCCATCGATATCAACGTGCCGGAATACGGCATGAAGCTATTGAACCTGCAGCTCGAGGACGCGGCCGACACCGCCGCAACCGTCGAGTCCAACAACTAAGAGGAGAGACAATGAGCAAACTCGTCGAGGGCATCAAGGACCGCATGGTCGCTGCTGCACGCGAGGCCGCGCCCGCCGTGGTGGACGCCGCGCAGAAGGCCGCGACCGCGGCTGCCGAGAAAGTTGCCGAGGCAGTTGCCGATGCCAAGAACGCGGCAGGGGAGACGTCCGTCGCTAGCGAGCCCGCCACCGCCACCGAGCCCGTAGCCGCCGGCCAGGCCCCCGAAGGCGCGATCTTCAACCCCGAGAACGCCCGCGGCAACCTGCACCTGGGCATCGACGTGGGCTCCACCACCGTTAAACTTGCCGTCCTCAACGACGACAACCAGATCGTCTACGCCAAGTACCAGCGCCACCACACCGACGTCCGTGCCTGCGCCCGCGACCTGTTCGAGGGCGCTGCGACCGTGCTGCCGACGGCCCAGATGACCTGCGCCATTACCGGCTCGGGCGGCCTACTGCTGTCCCAGTGGCTCGATCTGGAGTTTGTCCAGGAGGTCATCGCCAGCAAGCGTGCCGTCGAGACCCTCATCCCGGCCACCGATGTCGCCATCGAGCTGGGCGGCGAGGACGCCAAGATCATCTACTTTGACAACGGCATCGAGCAGCGCATGAACGGCACCTGCGCCGGCGGCACGG
>CAJMRZ010000108.1 GCA_905215945.1 uncultured bacterium
CGCCGCTATCGGAAGAAGTAGATGCAGCCGAGTCGCCCCTCTTGTGTCTCTCGAAGTTAGATGGGTGCTAGGGGGGCGACTGCCTCGCGATATTTCCCCAGATAAAACCTGCCAAAATAAACCTGTCCCTTTTTGGCAGGTCAGTTAACGCGGTGCAGGTTGAGCATATGCGAGCGAGCGGGCTCCGGGTGCGGTAAGGTGACGTGAAACAAGCGGGCGCTGACCTTTTGGTCGCGCCCGTGCGGTTGAACGTCAGATTGCCGTGCCCGGGGCCTGCGCAGCGTCGAGCGGTTACGCCGTTTGTAAAACGGCGTAACTTAAAGATTCATGTTGCCGTGGATGTAGGGGGTGACCTCGGGGGAGATGTGGCCGCAGCCCAGCTCGCGCAGCGCGGACTCGATGGCGGCGGGCAGCGGGGTCTTGCCTTCGGCATCGACGGCGGTACCCCCGAGGGCGGCGATCTTGGCGACATCTGCGGGCGCGGCCTCGATATGCATGCAGCCGCCGACCAGGCGCGCGCGTACCTGTGCCAGATCAAGATCGTGCAGGTAATCCTCGCAGGCGCGAATCAGGGAGACCTTCTCGCGCGTAAGCTCCTCGCCCGTGGGGACGCGCGTGGCAAGACATGCTCCCGCCGGCAGGTTCCAAACGGGATAACCCCATGCGCGCAGCAGCTCGCGCTCTTCGTCCTTGGTAAAGCCGACCTCCATAAGGGGTGAGCGTACGCCGAGCTCTTCTGCCGCACGCATGCCGGGGCGGTAGTCACCGCGATCGCTTGCATTGCTGCCATCGATGACGGTGGGAAAGCCGAGCGACTTGGCGTGGTTGACGATGGCGGTAAAGCCAGCGTGCTTGCAGTGGTAGCAGCGATTGGCATCGTTGCAGGCTACTTGGGGGAGCTGCAACTGATCGACCGAAAGATTGAGCACGGGGAGCTTAAAATGCGGCCCCTCATTGGCTTGCCCGTCAACGGACCGCTCAAACGAAGCTTGTTCAGGCGTGCCGATGAGCGGCGTGGTGAGATGAACGAGAAGCGTGCTGGCAGGCATGATGTGGGCGCAGACCGCGGCTAAAAAGCTGCTGTCGACGCCGCCGGAAAAGCCGATGGCGACGCGTCCGTATGCCAAAAGCAGCTGTTCGAGCGCTGCGAGTTTGTCCTGAAGCTCCTCTGCAGGTGCGGTAGTGTCTGAAAGCATGAAACGTTCCTTACCAATATGTGCTCGGTCGAAAACTATAATCCTATCGGGCTGCTTGTCATAAGACTTCTATTTATGTAATGAAGGCACAATATGCTATATACGTTATATACAAGTTTGTAAAGTGCGGTAGAGTAGCAGTAACGCAATCCGGTGAGGGGACCGATATGATCAAGGCTGTAATTTTTGACATGGACGGAACGCTGGTCGATACCGAGCGTTTGGGCATTAAGGCATGGAGGGCGGGCGCTGCCGAGCTGGGGGTCGCGATTGATGATGCTCTGATTCATCAGTTTATCGGCCGCACGCTACCCGATGTTATGGGCATCCTTGATAGGCATTACGGCAGCCATGAAACCACCGAGGCGGTCTATGCCCGCCACAAGGAGATTCGCGACGAGATGGTCAAGACCGAACTGGAGCTTAAGGCCGGCGCCGCCGAGTGTATAGACGAGCTGCTGGCTGCGGGCTATCACGTGGGTCTAGCGACGTCGTCGCGCCTCGTTACGGCCGAGCGCAACCTTAAGATGGTCGGCCTCTTTGACAAGTTTGAGACGGTGACCTGCGGCGAGGACGTCGTGCACGGCAAGCCCGACCCCGAGATGTACCTGCTTGCTTGCGAGCGCGCGGGCTTTGCTCCCGAGGAATGCGCCGTGGTCGAGGATTCGCGCAACGGCTGTGTCTCGGGCATCACGGCCGGATGCCATGTCTTCGCCGTCCCCGATATCGTGCCGCTGCCGCAGGACGTGGTGGATGGCTGCGAGGTCGTGCTCGACACGTTGTTCGATCTGGCGGCGGCGGTCAAGGCCGTACGCTAGACAATTGCGGCGTTGAAGCGCGCGATTGACCGTCTTTGCATTTAAGCAAAAGAGGTCCGGCAATGGTCGGGCCTCTTTTGCTTAGGCGGAGTTTTGACATACTGGCCGACGTGCTATAGATACGCGCCGAGGTTGATGGCCGTGGCGTCGGTCTGGCTGCTTGCCCGGGTGCTGGCGCGTTCCAGCAGGAACGGACGTACCAGTTCTTGGTTGATATCCTCGGCGGCCGTGACTGCGGTGACGCTGCGCGCTGCAGAGCCGACGCGGATATGCTTGGTCTTTGCTGGGGCCTTGTTCTCGATTTGCTCCATCAGCAGCTGGACACCCTTGCGGCCAATCTCGTAGCCCGGGGGCGCTACCGTAGTGAGCGGGACCGATCCGCTCCAGGCGAGTGGGTTGCCGTCACATCCGGCCACGCGAACCTGCTCGGGGACGGAGATGCCTTTGTCGACCAATGCTGAGATAACGCCCGAGGCCAACACGTCGGTCAGGCCGACGACAAAATCGGGGCGTTCGTCGGCAGGGCGCCCGGCGATCTGAGCGCCAATGCTGTAGCCGTCGGCTGCGGTATTCCACTCTCCGGCGTCAATGACTTCAATTTTGATATCGGGATGCAGGGCGAGAGCCTTGTGAATGCCAAGTACGCGCAGGGTGAGCTGCATGAATGCCGCTCTGCCCACAACGGTGATATGGTGTGCGCCGCGGGCGATGGCGAGCTCGGCGATGATGCGGCCTTGTGCCTCGTTGTCGGCTGCCACGTAGTAACCGGGCTCGGAGCAGTGGATGTCCAGATGGACGATCGGCACGGGCATCTTGGTCGTTGCGGGGTGCCAGTCGGGGGATGCCATGGGCTGAACCATGACGCCGGACATTTGCGTGCCCATAAAGTAGCGCAGGTAATGGTCCTGGAGAATATCGTCGTTATCGGCGTTGGCGATGAGCAAGTCGTAGCCGTGCTTGCGGGCCTCGTTGTGGGCGCCGCTGGCGATTTGGAGCGAAAAGCCGTGATCGAGACGGGGGAGCACCAGGCCAAAGGACTTGGTGGCGCCGCCTGCGAGCTGACGGGCGCTTTGGTTGGGCAGGTAGCCCAGTCGATTGATGGTTTCGTTGATGAGCTTGAGGGTCTCGGGGCGCAGCTTTTCGGGGTGGTTGAGCGCGTTGGAAACCGTGCCCAACGAAACCCCGGCCTCGCGCGCGACGTCGCTGATTTTAACCTTTGCCATAGCGGCCCCTTTGATGCGTTTCAAGTACAAGCCAGATTGTAGCATCGCCCGTCCCTAGGGTGTCAAAACCCGCCAATTAGGGACAGGTTTATTTTGGCAGGTTTTATCTGGGAAAACGATGCTGCCAGACCAAACCACTACGAAGGTGCCTGTCCCCATCGTGGTGGTTTGGGCATGTGTGTATCGAGTGGTATCCAAGTTGAGATACCACTTCTGGTATATCAGCTTGCGCTTGCGTGAGTACAATACTCGAACGTTATACGTCTCAGCGCCCCCTGTGCGTGGACGTCTTGCAGTCACGCGAACGAAGGGATTTATCCTATGTGCGGAATTGTCGGCTACACCGGCTCTGATATTGCAAAGAACATCCTGGTCACAGGCCTTAAGCGCATGGAGTATCGCGGCTATGACTCCTCGGGCGTCGCGCTCGAGGTGGGCGAGGGCACCGCGGCGCACCTCGACGTTATCCGCCGCGTGGGTAAGGTTGCGGGTCTGGAGAGCGAGCTTTCCAATATCGATAGCGACGCAACCTGCGGTATCGGTCACACCCGTTGGGCCACTCACGGCAAGCCTTCCGTCGTTAACGCTCATCCCCACACCAGCTGCGACGGTCGCATCGCCATCGTCCACAACGGCATCATCGAGAACTTCGCCGAGCTGCGCGAAGAGTTGGAGGGTCGCGGCCACCACTTTAAGAGCGAGACCGATACCGAGGTCTTCGCGCATCTGATCGAAGAGGCCTATGCCGATACGCGCGACCTGATGGTCTCCGTGCGCGAGGCTTGCACCCACGTGGTAGGCGCCTACGGCCTGGCTGCCGTGTGCGCCGACGAGCCCGGCGTGATCGCCGTGGCCCGCAAGGATTCCCCGATTGTGGTCGGCGTGGGCGAGACCGGCTCCTACGTTGCCTCCGACGTCATCGCGCTCATCGACGCCACCCGCGATGTCGTGGTGCTCGAGGACGGTCAGTTTGCCAAGCTTACGCCTGCGGGCGTCGAGTACACCGACGAGGCCGGCAATGTCATCGAGCCCAAGGTCACCCACATCGATTGGGATCTGGACATGGCCGAAAAGGGCGGCTATCCCGACTTTATGCTCAAGGAGATCCACGAGCAGCCGCGCGTCGTGCGCGACACGCTGGTGGGCCGTATGACGCCTGCCGGCGAGCTCGACATCGATGAGCTGGGCCTGTCCCTCGAGGAGCTCAACGACATCGACCGTGTCTACGTGATCGCCTGCGGCACCAGCTATCACGCCGGACTTATCGCAAAGAACCTTATTGAGGGCTGGGCTCGCATTCCCACCGAGGTTGAGGCTGCAAGCGAGTTCCGCTATCGCAACCCCATCATCACGCCGACGACGCTCGTCGTTGCCGTGTCCCAGTCGGGCGAGACGGCCGATACCCTCGCCGCCATTCGCGATGCGCGCATCAAGGGCGCTAAGGTCTTTGGCATCACCAACGTGGTGGGCAGCCCCGTGGCGCGCGAGAGCGACGGCGTCATCTATACCAAGGCCAACAAGGAGATCGCGGTTGCTTCGACCAAGAGCTTCATCGGCCAGGTTGTGAGCCTGACGCTGCTGGCTCTGCTGCTGGCGCAGGTCAAGTACCGTTTGACCACCAAGCAGACGCGCATGATGTTCCGCGAGCTTTCCGATACGGCCGAGCAGATCCAGTGGATCTTGGATACGCAGACCGAGGCCGTGCATGAGGCCGCCCTGCTGTGCAAGGACGCGCAGTCGGCGCTGTTCGTGGGCCGTGGCATGGGTGCCGCTATTTCCTACGAGGGTGCGCTCAAGCTCAAGGAGGTCAGCTACCTGCACGCCGAGGCCTACGCCGCCGGCGAGATGAAGCACGGCCCCATTGCCTTGATCGACCCGGGCTTCCCTGTCATCGCCGTGGCCACCAAGAGTGCCACCTACGACAAGACCGTGTCGAACCTCATGGAGTGCAAGGCGCGCGGCGCCAAGGTCATCGTCGTTGCTACCGAGGGCGACGAGGAAATCAACAAGATTCTCGACCCACACTCGATGGTATAATCTAACCTCCAAAAATCCCGAACCAACCCGGTTCGGGATTTTTTGTTGTCCGCAGGGATAGACTTTCTGCCCTGTTTGTGGTAAGCTGATGGTGGAATTTTGCGGGCGTACAGTGCCGCTATCACAGGAACAGGAGAGGATCAACGGGACCTATAACCAACTGCTCAATCATGCCCTTGCCATGCTGGATGAGCAGGGCCCCGACGCGGCTTTTAAGCTGATGATCCAGGAGGCCTTGCAGACCGATAAGGTCAACCAGGCGCAGATTTACAACTTTGCCTACTGCTTTGCCGCCCTTGCTGGAAAGACCAAAGAGGCGATGAATCTGCTGCAGGAGGCGGTTTGCAAAGAGGGCTTCTGGTACAGCTACGAGTACCTGATGGAGGACGAAGACCTGGAAGAGCTGCGCAAAGATCCGGCCTTTGAACGGATTGCCAACATCTGCCGCCAGCGGCAGGA
>CAJMRZ010000109.1 GCA_905215945.1 uncultured bacterium
GACGGCTGTTGACGGGCATCAACGAGAAGGACGAGCGTCGTGAGCTGCTTGACGCGGTGGCGGATGCAGGAAGGCTGGCGAGGGGCCTGGACCAGCTGCTCGAGTCCCTGGCGCACGCCGACCAGCTGGACCTGCTCGACGTCGAGGGGGTCCTGGCCCTGAGGTCGATAAGCGAGAGGTGCGCCGAGCGCATCGGCGACGCCGCGCGAATCCTGGAGGCGCAAAACGAGATCCTCTATGTCGAGGAACGGACCGTTTAGCTTCCTTTCGCGGAAGATTAACTATTTGCTTTGCGGGCAACACCCTAAAGAATCGCAGTTCCTGGTCGGCGCTTAGATGAGCGTTAGCCGCGACCCATTCCAAAGATACTTGCATTGTCGGCGTTGTCGTTAGTTTCGACCTCAGTCGCCATCGCCGGGAACGATTCTTCCTGAGACGCGTCGTCCACTCGCGAGTCAATAGGCTCGCCGAGCGCCAGGAAGAATTTCATCACGAGCTCGAGCCCCTGCTGCAGGGATTCGCTCAGCTCGCCATTAAAAGGCTCGGTGACTTGCGTGTCCCGCGTACTGGATGAAGGGAAGCAAGCCCATCTACCGCGTCGGATTAGCGGGGCGGTGGGCTTGAGAGCGAATCATGGGAAACGACCTTTTGTACGGAAGAGCCACAGCTGGATCTTGGCCATTGGCTTCCGTAGGACCAGCCCAGTCGATATGGCTCCCGCAATGAAGGCGAGTGGTGCCAAACGCCCCTAGCGCTCATGTGCAAGTCGATGAAGAAGCGGGGAACGTCTCTGGTTGTGTTGCCGAGTCGGCATACTGCCGCAAGCTCTCAACGCAACCTTGCCAGCCCTCGAATTGACGCCACCTGTGGCGATGGCCGATGAAACCAAATTTTCGTCATGCAGGCAATCGCTCTGGTTGCCTCGTCCGGTCCAACCACCTTCGGCTCGAATTCGTGCTCAAAGCAGGTAGGCCAACCCGCCATTCCTGAATTCATTGCGCAGAACCCCCTATGCCGGGACGCCCTCCTTCGTCTTCCTTGGCTCCGCCACACTCGCTCAGAACCAGGCTCTTCAGGCAAGGCGCGAAAAACTTTTGCTGCGCAAAACTCGGGCCCTGCCGGGTTTTCGCTTGATTCCTTGCCCTTGGCCAGAACCTGAGCGGCTTCCGGATCACAAGGCAGGCCAAAGGGGCCGGCCACGAACATACGGAGGTCATCATGAGCAATTTCGAACTTCAGGAGAAGGCAGTCAAGGCAGCCACCCGCTTCATCGAGCGCAAGGGCTTCGAGCTTCTCGATACTGGTTGGACTTCCCCCGAGGGAACCCAGATTGATTTGATCGCCAGCGACGACGACACCCTGGTCTTCATCGACGTCACCGCAACCGAGTACGGCGAGGGCGGCTTCGAGGGCGGCAAGGTCAAGCGCAGCGACCTTGAGATCGCGGCAGCGGCCTGGCTCGCGGGCAACTCGCCCGACGGCGAAATCCAGGTCCGCTTCGACATCATCGACATGCTGGTCGTGAGCACCGACAGGGCGCTCCTGAGGCACCACATCAACGCCTTCAGCTGCGGGGTCGAGTAACCGACCTCCATCCCGGCCCCCGCTGGAGGGCCGGGAGCCCCTCGGGGTCATCCCGAGGGGCTCTTTCCGTGCTTATCGGCCGCTCCCCATGATTCGCTCTGCGGCCGCAAGGACGCGGTCGACCTGGTCCTCAAAGTTCTTCTTGGCAGATGCGCTCATGGAGGCGTCGTCCAAATCGTTGTCCAAGAGCTCGGAGAGTAACGCGCTCCGGACGCAGTCTTACACCTGTAAACCTCATCCGCGACCGACGAATCTCAATCGTCGACTAAAACAACTGATACAAAAACGTATCAGCTTGTGATACCATCGGTAATACAGGATGGAAACTGCGTTTAGGGAACCATCCAACCAACCGAATACGAGGTCCCTTGCTTCCACAACCTCGGGACCGCAAGACGCGAAGGAGCTTTCCCATGCGAACCCTTGCAGTGAGCAACTACAAGGGCGGGGTGGGCAAGACAACCACGGCCGTGAACCTAGCCGCCATATACGCGGCGCGCGGCCTGAGGGTCCTGCTCATCGACCTGGATCCCCAGGCATCCGCCACCGACTACTTCGGCCTGTACGACCGGGCCGCCAAGGACGGGAAGACGTCCATCCAGCTTCTCTACGAGAACGCCGCCGTTGCGGACGTCGCTTATGAGACCGGCATCGAGAACCTGTCCGTTATCCCGTCCATTATCGACCTGACCGACCAGAACGAGCTGATGCTGCGTGAGCAGAGGCTCCGCTTCGCCTTGGACGATTGTGCGGGGGATTACGACGCCGTAATCATCGACTGCAGCCCCACCATGAAGAGGCTTGCGTTCAACGCCTATCTAGCCGCAGCGGAGTCCGGCATGGTCGTCATCCCTGTGAAGCTCGACTCGACCGTCATGCGGGGAACCGCGCTCACCGTGAACGCCATCCAGGCGATTGCCGACGCGCTGCGCGTGCCCGTCCCCGAGTTCAGGATCCTGAGGACATGCGTGCCCGGGCGCATGACGAACGCCGAGAGGACAGGCGAGGCGGTGCTGGACCGATTCTTCTCAGGTCAACAGCTCTCCAACGTCATCCATGCGTCCTCGAAGGTCTGCGAAGGAAGCTGGCAATGGAAGCCCGTCTCGGTGTTCGAGCCCGGCAGCAGACCCGCCAGGGACTACGAACACCTTGCCGACGAGCTTTGGGAGGCGATGGCATGAGCGCGACGGACGTGGCCGAAGGCTTCAGCATCAGCGGCCTGCTTGACGCAGGCTCCCAGACGGCAAGCAGGTTTCCGGTAAGGGAGATACCCCTTTCGGATATTCAAGAGCACCCCGGCAACGTTGCGTACTCCATGGACGAGGAGGGGATCGCAAGACTCGCTGAGTCCATCCAGCGCGACGGCTTGACGGACCTCCCGCTAGTCAGGAGGCTGCAGGGCGGGGGGTTCCAGATGATCTCCGGGCATCGCAGGATGGCGGCATTCAGGCTGCTCTCCCAGCAGGGTCCCTCCTATTCGAAGATCCCCTGCAGAATCGCTTCCGACGTTTCCGACGAGCAGGCCTTGGTGCTGCTTCACACCGCGAACTTCTTCACGCGCCCCCTGACCGTCACCGAGCGCGCCGCCGCCACCAAAGCCCTCGGCATCCAAGTCGAGCAGATGCGCGCAGCGGATCCGTCCCTTGCCGGCATGCGCACGGAGGACGTCAAGGCGCGCATCGTCGAGGAGATGACGGGGCGCAAGGTGAGCGGCAAGACGATCAAGCGCGAGGAGGCGCTCGCGGACAAGGTCGCGGGCCTCATTCCAGAATGGCGCGATGCGGCGGACTCCGGCGGGCTCTCGGCCAAGGCCGTCGACGCCTTGGCCGGGTCCGACGAGGCGACGCAGAGATCAGCGTTCGAGAAGTGGTCGGAGTCTCCGAAATCGAAGGCGGCGACTACCGAGCTGGTCGCCTCGATGACGGCCTCGAAACCCGCCGCCGACAAGCGGCTCGCAAGCGCCGAGAAGGCGCTCAGCCGCTTCGTCGCGAGCCTTCCGCGGAACCCCTCTGCGGCGGATTCCAAGGCCATATCCCGCATCGCAGAGCTGGCCCGCCAGGCCGGCGATGTGGTGCGAGGGTTCGCCGAAGCCCACGGGGCTCGGCAGAACCCGTCAGATTCGAATCGTAGCGAGTAACTCATTGCGTATTACAACGCAATGAACTCGTTCCGGAGGCGGGGCAGGGCGCTTCCGCCCCGGATGGGGGCGCCATCCGGGAAACCCTCCCCGACCTCCGGTAACCGGAAGCGGCAAGACGCCTTCCATCGTCGCCGCTTCCTTCACGGGGGATCCCCCGTGGCCCCTACAAGACGCAAGGAGAAAACGATGGGTGTGTACACGTGCACCGTGAGCTGCCGCATGACGGAGGAGGACAGGCAGCTCTTGGACCAAAGGGCGGAGAGTCTGGAGCTTGCGAACTCCGAGGCCATCCGCGCCCTCCTCAGGCTGCCCATAGCCGACCCCGACGACCTCGTCGCCATAGACGCGGGAAGCCGCGTCGTCGTCATCGACGCGAAGACCATGGGCCGCATCAACCGCGAGCTCATCCGCTGGGGACGCCACTACAACCAGGCGGTCAGGGCCCTGAACACCATAGCGATGTTCGCGAGGAACAAGGGCGGCATCGACCCGCAGGTCGCGAAGGAGCAGCTAACCAAGGCGGCAAGCGAGCTGGAGCTCGTCCAGGGCTCCGTCGAGGAGATCAAGGACATGGTTCAGGCGGTCCATGAGTCCGAGAGGTTTTGGCGGTAGCGATGGCGGTGCTCAAGGCGATCAACGGCCACACGGGGTGCGGGCGAATCAAGGACTACTTGGAGAAGGGCGGAAGGGCGCTGCTGCGCGACTTCTTCAACCTTTCCTGGGACGAGGTCGAGGACAAGGGGCTGGATGCCGCTCTTAAGGACGAAGTGGACTGGGCTCTGGAGATGGACGCATTGCGTCGTGACTACGGCAACGACAGGCCATGGAAGGGGCAGCGCGCCATCACGTTCCGTCACTACGTGATCTCCCCGGATCCTAGCGACAACATCGGTCTCGAAGGACTGCGTGAGCTAGCGCACGCCTGGGTCAGGAAGCACTTCTCCGACTACCAGGTGGCCGTCGTCTACCACGACGACAACAGGCAGGGGATCCCGCACGCCCACATCGTGGTCAACAACACCAATCTCGAAACCGGCCGGAGGCTCCACATCCCGAACGCGCTTGATATGAACCGCAGCCTGCAGGAAGTCGCCGGGGCGAGGGGGCTGACGGCCTTCGACAACGAGATGCCGAAAGGCAGGGCAGGGCGGAGCGATCCGAGAACCCCTCCCCGACCTCGAACGCGGTGTGCCACGTATATCAACAAAGCCGAGCGCGGAATCCTGGACGCGGGTGGCTACTCGTGGGTCAGCGACGTCAGGAACAGGGTGTCCGTGGCCAAGGTGCTGTCACGCAACGAGGGCGAGTTCATGCGAATCCTGGAGCTCATGGAGATCGAGGTTGCAGAGAATTCGTCCCAGGCGCCCAGGGAGGACTGGATATTCTCCTTGGCGGACCAGCCATCCAGGAAGGTGTCAGGGGAGAGGCTCGGGATGACGTTCGGCAAGATAGCGCTGACGGAGCGCTTCGTGCGAATCGGCTCTTACCATCCGGACGCCGCGTCTTCCAGGGCGATCCTCTCCATGGCCACCGACGCCGTGGAGGTCAAAGACGTTGCGGAGCTCGGCAGCCTGGCGAAGGCGGTCGAGACGAACGCGCAATATTTGATCAGATCGAGCGGGGATTACGGAAGGCGCATCGAGACGCTTCAAAGGCGCATGGAAAGGGAGCCTGAGGCCAAGGCGGCGGCGAAATGCACCGAGCGAATCCAGGAGCTCGCCGAGGCCCGGGAGTACGCCTCAAGGCACTCCCTGGTTCCAGATGAGGAGCCCGCAAGAAGGCATCAAGGCTCTGGATCCGACCGTTGGCAATACGGGTCGCAGCGTAGCGGAAACAGGCCTCAGAGGGCGGCTCAGGGCTCCTCTGCGGCAAGGCGGAACAGCAGGGACAGGCAACAACAGGAAGGGCGTAGCCGATGAAGGTTCAGGTCAAGTACGGGAGCGGGCGGCTGGACGTCTTCGACACGGACTCGTACACGCCCGCGCAGCCGTTCGGGGACGGTT
>CAJMRZ010000110.1 GCA_905215945.1 uncultured bacterium
GCCCGCGAAAGCTGGGAGGCCGTGAGTGACCAGCTGGAGCATGCGGCTCAGATGACAGCGGGCGGCGGACATACCAACTAAGCGGTTTACCTGCGGCGGGGCGACCTGAACGGCTGCTCCGCCTTTGTTTTCCACCGAAGCGACGCCGAGGTTCACGCTAACTCGAAACTATATTCTCTGACGAGAATAATTTCTCACTATCATTATTCGCGCGAAAGTATAATCTGATTGCAGATTATAGCCCGCGGTGGGTTACCCGGGCACAAGGTCCGAAAGGGTTGAATATGTTCGATATGGTTTCTCGCCGCGGATTCGTCTCGCTTTCTGCTGTCGCCGCTGCCGGCCTTGGTCTTGCCGGCTCGGGCAGCAAGACGTCCGAGCCGGCCGGATTCGATGCCGGTTCTGCCAAGGCATCTTCCAAGAAAGCTGTCGAGCTGCAAGTCTTTGCCGCCAACTCGCTTGAGAAGGCTCTGCCCGAGGTCCAAGAGCTTTACACCGACCAGACCGGCACCACCTTTGCCGACACGCAGTTTAAGGCCTCCGGCGACCTCGTTGAGCAGATGCGTGCCGGCGCCACGGTCGACGTGCTCATCACGGCCTCCAAGGGCACCATGGATGACGCTGAGACCGCCGAGCTCGTCGACGCCGACACGCGTGAGGACATGTTCGTCAACGACCTCGTGATCATTCGCGCCGAGGGCTCCGACACCAAGGTCGAGGCCATCGCCGACGTCGCGAATCTGGACGGCAAGATCGCCATCGGCGACGCCAAGACCGTTCCCGCCGGCAAGTACGCCAACCAGGCGCTGGCTTCCGTGGGGCTCTATACCGGTACCGAGGGCGACGACGGCGAGTATGCTCCCGAGATCGCCGACAAGGTCGCACTGGCCGATAAGGTGGGCACCGCTGCCGCCTACGTCTCTACAGGCGACTGCGTGGCCGGTTTTGTCTACAGCTCCGATATCTTCCGCTACGACGGCATCGAGGAGGCCTTCGTGTGCCCCGAGGATTCGCACAAGCCCATCGTGTACCCGGGTGCCGTTGCCGAGAGCTCCGAGCATGACGACGAGGCCAAGGCGTTCATCGACTTCTGTCTGACCAACAAGAAAGCTCAGAAGATTTGGGCTAAGTACGGCTTTGAACTTTCCGCGTAGTGCGGCTTGGCGCGATAATTCCATCGTTTTGCGTTTCACTCCGTCCTTGTATTCTCTTGGAGCTTTTCGTGCTTAATAGATTCCGCATGCTTGTCGCCTGTGCTTTGACCTTCGCGCTTTGTTGGGTGCCGGGATTTGCGTTTGCTGGGGACACTGAGGACGGGGCCCAGGTTGCTGCGACCGCTCATGGGCTTTCCTATGGGATCGAGGGTTTTGAGCGGTTGGCCAAGGGGACCGCCCGTATCATGGAGGGCCAGCCTGAGGGCTACCGGTTTCCCGTTGACGAGGACGTGGACCTTGTAGTGGCGCCTGCTGTCGATCGCGTTGTGGTGTGGATATCGCCCAAGGCGGTCGAGAAGTATGGATTGGATCTGCAGGACAACGAGTGCGTATCGGGTCTCAAGGCCCTCGTCTGTGATCTCGACAGCGCAAACTGCATGGGAGGTGCGCAGCTGGGTGACGTGGACCTTCCTTGGTATGTCACGGCGGAAACAACGTTTGATGCCGGTGGGTATACCTATGGCTTTGACGAGCGCGGTGCGGATGGGGACCGCTATGTGGTGATTGCATCAGCCTCGGGTGATGCCAAGGGCGGCGCGCGTTGGCTTGATAGCGCTCAAATGGTAGAAGCATCGTCTGTCGTGATGCGGGATGAGCAGGGGCCCTTGACCTCTCTGGCTCCCTTTTTGGGCGACATCGACTATCGCCCGTTTTGGGTGTCCATAAAAACGAGTGGCCTTGCCCTGCTGATCTCCTTTGCGCTGGGCCTGTTCGCCGCGTGGAAGACTATGGGTACCTCGAGTCGCATCAAGGGCCTGCTCGACTCGGTCTTTACCATCCCTATGGTACTGCCGCCCACGGTCTGTGGCTTTCTACTCCTCATGCTGTTTGGCCGCTCGACCGGGGTCGGTCGGTGGCTTATCGCGCACGGCGTCTCGATCGTCTTTACGTGGCCGGCGGCGGTGATCTCTGCCGTGGTGGTGTCGTTCCCGCTCGTCTACCGCACGGCGCTCGGAGCCTTTGAGAGCCTCGACACGCAGATGCTCGATGCGGCGCGCACGCTGGGCTGGTCCGAGCGTCGCATCTTTACCAAGCTTATGATGCCGCTCGGCTGGCCCTCGATTGCCGCCGGCACGGTGCTTGCCTTTGCCCGCGCGATGGGCGAGTTTGGCTGCACCCTGTTCTTTGCGGGCAACTACGCTGGTATTACGCAGACCATTCCCATCGCCATCTACTTTGAGTGGATGGGCGGCAACACGTCCGTGGCCCTCTTTTGGGTCGTCGTCGTAATCGCCTTTAGCTTCTTGGTCATCCTGTTTATCAACATGTACACCGCTCATTCGCAAAAGTATCGCGAGCGGGGCCTTTCCCGTGCGGAGCGTAAACAGGCCAAGGAGCTCGTCGGGCAGGGCGATTCGCTCGACCCGGCGGGCGGCGATGCCCTGCGTATCGATCGCGAGGCGCTGGCCGAGCTTATGCGCGATGACACGGTCGCAAAGGGAGGTCGATAAGCCTTGTCGCTTGTTCTGGATATCAAAAAGCGCTATCCGGGGTTTATGCTCGACATGCAGCTTGAGGCCGACGAGGAGCGCGTGGCGCTGCTGGGCGCCTCGGGTTGCGGCAAGAGCTGTACGCTGCGCTGCATCGCTGGCGTGGAGACGCCCGACGAGGGCAAGATCGCCGTCAACGGCGTGACCTTTTTTGACTCGGCGGCGGGCATCAACCTGTCGCCCCAGGCGCGCAAATGCGCCCTACTGTTCCAAAACTATCAGCTGTTTCCCAACATGACGGTGGCCGATAACGTATGCGCCGGCGTAAAGGATGCGGGCGACGCCGCCGCGCGCAAAAAGCTCGCCGAGCGCTATCTGGGCATTTTCGGTCTGGCGGATTTTGCCGACCGCTATCCCGCGCGACTCTCGGGCGGTCAGCAGCAACGTGTGGCGCTTGCCCGCATGGTGGCGGCACACCCGGGCATCTTTATGTTCGACGAGCCCATGAGCGCACTCGATTCCTATCTTAAGAGCGCCCTCGAACAGAACATGCTCGACCTGTTCGATGTATGCAACCGCACCGTGCTCTACGTGAGCCACGACATCGACGAAGCGTGCCGCCTGTGCCAGCGCATCTGCGTGATGCACGACGGGCATGTGGAGGAGATCGGCTCCATCGAGGATGTGGTCCGCCGTCCGCAGACGCTGGCGGCGCTGCGCCTGACGGGCTGCAAGAACACAAGCCGGGCGCGCAAGATCGGCGACGAAGAAGTTGAGGCCCTCGACTGGGGCATGACCTTTAACGTGGGTCGCGAGGTTCCCGATGATGTGGCGTACCTGGGCATTCGCGCAAGCTACTTCCATGTTGACAATCGCGCGGAGCGGGGCCGCAACAGCTATGATTTGCACGTGGCCCGTGTGAGCGATTCGCGCTTTGAGCGGCTAGTGCTGTTGGATGCGCCGCGGGCCGATGCGCCCACGCGTCTGCAGTGGAAGGTCAACAAAGTGGGCGTGCCTGTCGACGAGCTGCCGCAAGCAGGCGAGACGCTGCGCATGCACTTCGATGCGAGTAAGATCCATTTGGTTTGTCGATAGCGCCGGGTAATGCCGTCGGGGATATAAGCCTCGGCGGCTTTGTCTTGCCGTTCGCCGAATGATGGATGACAAACTCTTATCAATCAAGATAATTATTTATTAAACGACGGCACACGACGCTGTCGTACGAATGTCAACGGTGTTCGCATGGTCGACGACCGTTGATATAGTTGACCTTAACTTGTAAAGGAGGGTGCGCATATGCCGCAGACGACATACATTCGCCGCGTTGCCGCGCGCGCCCTATATATGGCTCGGAGTCGCATATGAGCAGGTATGTTCACGGCTCCGGGAGAGACGGCGCACAACTAAATAATCAGCTGCAAAGCAGGTTCCCCAAAATTCCGGGTTTGAGCACGGCCGGGCAATCGCCGTCCGTCGTGCATCGATACCGCTGTTATCCGTTTTTGGTTCGAGAGGGGAACCGTCATGGCTGAAGAATTTGATTTCCATCCGATGTGGGAGAGCCTCGGCATGAATCTTGCCGACCACGACATGCTGCTGGGCGCCGTGGGCCAGATGTACGGCGATATGTTCCTGACGCAGAATAATCGCCCCAAGTCCACGTCCTACCTGGATTTTGTCGCCACCAACATCCACAGTGGCCGTATTAAGGAGATGCTCGACAAGAAGGAGGCCGGCGAGGCCACCAAGATCGTCGGTTCGTTCTGCGTCTACGTGCCCGAGGAGATCGTACTTGCCTGTGACGGCATTCCTGTGGGCCTGTGCTCGGGTGCCGACTGGGCGACCGACAAGGTCGAGGAGCATCTGCCGCGCAACACCTGTCCGCTCATTAAGAGCTTTGCCGGCTTTAAGCTGGGCGAGGTCTGCCCCTACATTGAGTCGAGCGACCTGGTGGTGGGCGAGAACACCTGCGATGGCAAGAAGAAGGCCTACGAGTTCTTTGCCACGCAAAAGAACATGTACGTCATGGATATTCCCAACGTGCACGACGAGTCGACGCTCGTGACCTGGAAGGCCGAGGTCAAGAAGCTCGCGGCCAAGATCGAGGACGAGTGCGGCGTCAAGATTACGCCCGAGCGCCTGAAGGCTGCCACCCACGCCGTCAACGAGAAGCGTCGCGCCCTGCAGCGTCTGGCTGCGACCCGCGCTGCCGATCCGGCGCCCATCAGCGGTCTCGACAGCCTGCTGACCGTTCAGGCCGCCTTTATGGATGACACGCCGCGTCTGACCGGAGCCATTAACGATATGGCGGCTGAGTGCGAGCAGCGCGTTGAGGCTGGCGAGGGCGTGGCGCCCAAGGGCACCAAGCGCATCCTGTACACCGGTACGCCCATGGCCGTGCCCAACTGGAAACTGTTCAACCTTATCGAGAAGGCCGGCGGCGTTGTGGTAGGCGAGGAGTCCTGCACGGGCTCGCGCTACTACAAGGACCTGGTCGACGAGTCCGGCGAGACGGTCGACGAGATGCTCGACGCCATCGCCGAGCGCTACTTTAAGATCAACTGCGCTGTCTTTACGCCCAACGACCAGCGTATGAAGGACATTGTCCAGATGGCCAAGGACCTGCATGCCGACGGCATCGTCGACGTGGCCCTGCAGTTCTGCACGCTCTACGAGATGGAGTCCTTCGCCGTGGAGAAGGCCGCCGAGGAGGCAGGCATTCCGTTTATGCACATCACGACCGACTACGCCGGCGAGGATGCCGGTCAGCTCCAGACCCGCATCGAGGCCTTCCTGGAAACTATTTAGAGCTATCCGTCCCGGCGGCTTCCCCAGGTACCCGATCTTGCCGTTCAAACCGTCGCTTGCGTACAAAAATACGCGGCGCTCCTCTTTCACGGCAACCTGGGGCACCTGGGAAAGCCGTTTCCTTGGTTGGTTAAAAGGTTTGTTAAGGAGCTATATGTCGGAAAATATTGAGCAGCCGTTGCCGCGCACGTTTGAGGAGTTCAACGAGCAACGCAAGGCGGCGTTTATT
>CAJMRZ010000111.1 GCA_905215945.1 uncultured bacterium
AAGATACATGCCCCGGACATGAAATACTACCAGAGCTTCATACTGAAGCGGCAAGGCGCTCGTGCCTTTCCGCATCACCGGCAACATCGACTGGGGCGTTCCGGTGCCCGAGGTCGATGGCGTCTCCGACGTCACCTGCTGGTGCTGGCCCGAGAGCCTGTGGGCGCCCATCAGCTATACGCGTACCGTGCTCGCGCGCGATGCCAAGGCCGCCGGCGTGACCGAGGGCGTCGCCGCCCAGGATGCCGCCCTCATGGGCGAGCCCGCCGCCGATTCCACGCAGGTCCCCGCGCCCACCTACCAGCACAGCTCGCTCGACTGGCGCGACTGGTGGTGCTCGGACGACGCACAGATCTACCAGTTTATCGGTCAGGACAACATCTACTTCTACTGCATCGCGCAGACCGCCATGTGGGAGGCCCTGGGCTGGGACCTCACGCAGAGCACCGTCAGCGCCTGCTACCACCTGCTCTACATGGGCAAAAAGGCCAGCTCGTCCTCGCAGACGCCTCCCCCGCCGGCAGACGACCTGCTCAACCACTACACCTGCGAGCAGATGCGCGCGCACTGGCTGTCGCTCGGCCTGTCCGAAAAGCCGGTGAGCTTTAGCCCCAAGGCATACGACACGCGTGTGACCGGCAAGGACAAGGACGGCAACGAGGTGCGCGCCTGCGACGACAAGCGCGTTATCGATCCGGCCCTTAAGGAGAGCGCCCTTTTGACCGGCGTATTCAACCGTCTGGCCCGCAGCTGCTTCCACGGCGTCGCCGTCAAGGAAGGCGACGAGAGCCCCTATCGCAACGGCTGCATCCCCGCCGGTGCCGCCTCTGCCGCCGTGGTCGAGGCTGCCGAGCAGGCAGCTCTTGCCTTTGAGCAGGCCATGTACAAGTTCGAGACGCACCGCGCGCTCGCCGTGTGCGACGACTACCTGCGCGCTGCCAACAAGCGCTGGAGCGATGCCTCCAAGGCCGCCAACAAGCTCGAGGGTAACGAGGCAAACGCCGCAATGACGCAGGCCCTGGTTGATGCCTTTACCGAACTGCGCGTGGCAACCGTCCTGATGCACGGTATTGTGCCGGCCGGCTGCGAGCTCATCTGCGAGTACTTCGACGTCGATCCGGTCGCCTTCTTTAGCTGGGATAACATCTTTGCCTCCACGGACGAGTTTGTGGAGAGCCTGGGCGAGAAGCCCGGCGAGCACCGCGTGAAGCCGCTGCCCCCGCGCTTCGACTTCTTCAGCAAGCACGAGAGCCAGTACTAGGCAAACGCAACACGCCCGAGAATGATTATTCTGGGACGGGGATTAAAAAATCAGTACAGTCTTTTTGTGACGGAGTCATTGAATGATTTTTTAATCCCCGTCCCAGAATAATCATTTAGGTGGAAGGAAAGACGGATGTCCAAGCCGCGTCGTCGTAAGCAGAAAAAGCAGGTCAAGCCCGAGCTCAAGCTCAGGCAATTTGCCGCCACCGAGCTTTCCGACCAGCTTGCCGCCCTTCCCTGCGCCGCCGACCTGCCGCGCTTTATGGTCGACACGGTCGCCGGCGCCTATGCCCCCACCGATGCCGAGCTCATGATCGAGGGCTTCGGCGCCGCGGCCACACGCCCGGTCACGCTGCGCGCCAACACGCTCAAGGCAACCGCCGAGGACATCGCTGCGGCGCTCGATGCCGCCGGCATCGCGCACCAAACCGTTACCTGGTATCCGGACGCCTTTATCCTGCCCGAGGCCCAGGTTTCCGATCTGTGGGATCTCGACATCTACCGCGACGGCAAGATCTACCTGCAGAGCCTGTCATCCATGATGCCGCCGTTGGTCCTGGGCGCCCAGGCAGGCGAGGACATCCTGGACATGTGCGCAGCCCCCGGCGGCAAGACAACGCAGATCGCCGCCCTCACCCAGGGACAGGCGCACCTCACCGCCTGTGAGATGAGCATTCCCCGCGCCGAAAAGCTTGAGTCCAACCTCCACCGCCAAGGTGCCAAAAACGTGCCCGTCATGCGCATTGACGCACGCGAGCTTGACGAGTTCTTCCGCTTTGACCGCATCCTGCTCGACGCTCCCTGCACCGGCACGGGCACCGTCATCAGCGGCAACGAGAAAAGCCTGCGCGGCCTCACCGAGCAGTTGCTGAGCAAGTGCGCCCGCTCGCAGCGAGCACTTCTGGACCGCGCCATGGGAGCCCTCAAACCGGGCGGCACGCTCGTCTATTCGACTTGTTCGATCTTGCCGCAGGAAAACGAGGACGCCCTGCAAGAGGCCCTCGACAAGCACATGGACTGCGAGCTCATTCCCCTCGACGGCACGCCGAGCGAAAGCGAAACGCGCCGTGCTCAGGAAGCTGGCGAAGAGCCACGCGTCGAGAGCAACGCCCTCACCGAGGCCATCGCTGCCGGCCATGTCTCGGCCGTCGCCAACGGTATGCCCGGCACGCTGACCATTCCGCCTAGCCGCGACTTTGAGGGCTTCTACATTGCCCTGATCCGAAAACGCAGCTAGCGCACGGATCCAAAACTCAACAAGCTATTTCTGTGCGCGTTTGCCCTGCTGGTCGCGATGCTGTTTAAGCATCGCGCGCTCCTTGCGTTCGGCCCTTTTGCCCTTAATGGCCGTGACCACAAAGTAGATGACCGCGGCGGCAACGATTGCGCCCACGCATAGGCCAATCGAGCCCAACATTGCCGAAAATTCCATACCGCGTCACCTCTCTTTTAAACGGGACTTTCAAGATAGCACCTCGATACCCGCCACCACAGCTCCTTCACGTTCGCCGGCCCTTCGGTCTAACGGATGGCGCGGCGGGGAAAAATCAACTCATCAAACGATTTAGCATTCGCAATTCCGGCTGCATAGCGCCGGCCGTCATCACATAGAATCGAGCCTCCATGGATACCCTCAACGATCTAAATGAGCGCGTCGACGCCTTCGTCGGCACCAGCTCCTTCGACACGCCTGCCGCGGCAAACGGCCAAGCTCCCATCGATGTGCCCGCCGAGGTTCACGAGGACATCGTCGCCTCGGTCGATTTCTCCGAGGTCGAGCTCGCAGACGAGTTCACCGAGCCCCAGGTAGCCGTGACCCCCAACGGACTGCTCCCCATGGAGCCACTGCCCATCGACGGACGTTTGCGCAAGGCGGCCCTTCGCATGCCCGACGAGATCGAGGAGGCCAGCGGCTTCACGCTCTTTGGCCGCCGCATCAAGTCGCTCATTTACACCACCGATGTCGCGGTTATCCGCAACTCCAACGCCGATGCCGTCTTTGCCGTTTACCCCTTCACGCCGCAGCCGGCCATTACGCAGGCACTGTTGACCGTCGCCGAGTGCCCGGTCTTTGTAGGCGTGGGCGGCGGAACTACGACCGGTAAGCGCTCCGTGCAGATGGCAGCCGTCTCCGAGATGCAGGGCGCGGCGGGCTGCGTGGTCAACTCCCCCGCCACCGCCGAGATGGTCGAGCACATCACCAACATCGCCGACATCCCTGTCATCGCCACGGTCGTACGTTGCGACGACGATGCGCATGCCAAGGTGCGCGCCGGAGCCAAGATTCTCAACATCGCCGCCGGCAAAAACACACCCCAGGTCCTGCGTGAACTGCGCGAGCACTATCCCAACCTGCCGCTCATCGCGCCGGGCGGCAAGACGCCCGAGAGCATCCGCGAAACCATCGCCGCCGGTGCCAACGCCATCATCTGGACGCCGCCTTCGGCCCAGCAGCTACAGACCGACATGATGCAGCGTTATCGCAAGATGAAGGAAGACGCCACACCTGTCATCTCGCGCGACGATGTGCCCATTATCGACCAGGTCGCCGCCGCCGAGGTCAGCCAGGTCGAGAACATGAATCCCGACGTGCCAATTCCCGACGAAGTCATCGAGCGCGTCGCTTCGATCCACGAGCGCGTCGAGGAGCATCGCGCCAACCGCGGCCTCAAGCCGTCACTGCACGGCTTCTTCTTCCGCGGAAAGAAACGCTAGCCGCAACAGCAAGGCCCGCCCCACAAACGTGAGGCGGGCCGTTTTCGTTTGAGCAATCATGCAGCGACGTGATGGGGCAAATTAATCCACGCGCTTGTCGCCCATAAAGAATAGCGCCACCGTACCAGGTCCGGTATGCGAGCCAATCAGAGTACCGATGTCATTGATCTCAATCTTGCCTTTAAGCTGCGGAACATGTTCCTCAATCAGCGCCGCAACTGCCTCGGCATCCTCGCGGCACGCCGAGTGCGACATGATGCACTTACCCGAATAATCCGCACCGTCCTGCACGTGTGCCATCATGGTCTTAGCCATTTCGGAAATCGCGCGCTTCTTAGTGCGAATCTTCTCACGTGGCGACAGCTTACCGTCGCAATCGACCGTCATAAGCGGGCAAATCTTAAGCGCCGTGCCGATGATCGCGCTCGCGGCCGAAATGCGACCGCCGCGCAGGTAGCTCGACAGATCGGTCGAGAAGAACCAGTGGTGCAGGTTGAGTTTGTGCTCCTCGATCCAGGCAGCCGTATCGTCGAGTGAAGCCCCGCTATCGCGCACGTCGGCGGCATATTCCAGCAACAGGCCAAAGCCCGAAGACGCCGCCAGCGAATCGATGACGCGCACCTTGCCGCCCTCGGGATAGCGATCCGCAAGCATCTGCGCCGCGACGCAGGCCGATCCATACGTGCCCGAAATACCCGACGACAACGTCAGGTGCAGCACGTCTTTACCCTCGGCAACAAACGGCTCCCAAAACTCCTCGTACTCACCCACGCTCACCTGAGACGTCTTGGGCATGGCGCCCGCGGCAATCTGGGCAAAAAACTTGTCTGGCGTAATCGACTGATACAGATCGTCCGTATAGACAACATCGTCGATCTCGTAATGAAAACACACGACAGAGATATTGCGCGACGCAAAGAACTCACGGGTTCGGTCGGCGGCGGATTCACAGGTCAGGACAAAATCACTCATATGAGGCTCCTTACGTATTGCTGCGCAAATTATCGCACAGTGAGCCTACATACGGTACATATGTCCACTATTTACCAAATCGAACCAAAAATAGCGAACATCTTTACCACCATCGTCTCCACCGACCCCACGCATAAATATCTGAGAAAACACCCTCTGTCGTCTCCACTCAACCGCCATATCTACCTCAACTAAATCGATTTACCAAACCGTTCAGCCGACAATTCAGCCGCTGGCGCAAAATCGAAACAAAAGCGGCGCATACTGATAAACGTTTGACGCTGTTTATCAGTTTTACCAGCCCCATCGGAAGGTGTTTCATGGTCGCATTCGATCGCAACCCGCAAGACTTCAAGTATCTGCGCCTGCTGTCGAGACAGTTCCCCACCGAACAATCCGCATTTACCGAGATTATCAACCTCTCGGCCATCCTCAACCTACCCAAGGGCACCGAGCATTTTATGAGCGACGTGCACGGCGAGTACGAAGCCTTTATGCACATCCTCAATAACTGCTCGGGCGTCGTGCGCGAGCATGTCGACGAGATTTTTGGCGACACGCTCTCCTTTGACGAAAAGGGCGAGCTGTGTACGCTCATCTACTACCCGCGCGAGAAGATGGAGCTGGTGCTGTCCCAAGTGGACGACCCGCAGGCATGGTACGAGACCGTGCTGCCGCGCCTCGTGGCCGTGTGCAAGCGCGCCGCT
>CAJMRZ010000112.1 GCA_905215945.1 uncultured bacterium
GGACGTGGCTCGTCGGAACATACGAGGACAACAGCGGCATCTCAACCATGCTTTTTACCGACGTTGAGCCGGGAAGCGTCTGCGTTCTCATCGCGAACTTCGACCTGCACAAGAAAGAAGCCGAGGCGCTTCTCAACTCCATCGAGTTCCCCGACGACATGAAGAAAGCAGTTGACGAGGCACGTGAAGTCGAGATTTCGAGCATCGAGATCAAGTAACGGGGCACCCGTACGCGCCTACGCGAACCCGCGTAGGCGCGCCCCATTAAAACAACGGGCGCCCAACCCGGGGAGGGCCGACAGCATCGGCCCTCCCCTCTTTTGCGCCCGAACATATTGCCACTTGTCGGCGCAAATCCTGCCCCCAGAATGGGACACATGGCCCACCCGAATGAGCTGCTCACGCGTACAGTAAAGACAGGTAATCCATGGGCGGTTACAGATCGAGGAGGACACGACCATGAAAAAGAAGGCCTTTGCGATTCTCACCCTCTGCATGAGTCTTTTTGCCGCGGTTGCCCTGGTGGGTTGCGGCGGAAGCGGCGGCGCTACCGGAAGTGGCGGTGGCGGTGGAGCAGAAAAGCCAGCCGTGGATATGAGGACCGACTTCATTTGGTTTAAGGTCGAGGTCCCCGAGGGCGTCGAGATCACCGACGTCGCAGGCGACACTGCCGACAGGGCCCAGTTTAAGTTCACCGAGAGCGAGCACGCCAGCGATCGCTTCATCCCCGTCTTCGATCCTGACAAGAACGCCGACGAGCTGTTCGACTACGAGGCAAAGTGGAATGCCAGCTTTGAGTGGACCGAGAATGACCCCGTCAAGTACAACGGCAAGACTTGGCGCAACGCTTCCTATACACACTCGGGCGGCGTAACGACCGAATACTTCACCGACGTTGACGGCGGCAGTGTGTATGTGCGTATCGACAACGTCGAGGAGCACAAGGACGCCGTCGAGACCATGATGAAGTCTCTGGAATTTGCCGACGACATCGCCGAGGCCAAGACCGAGGCCATGGACGTCAAGCTCGACGATATCGAGATCAAGCGCTAAGCGACTGGCGAGCGCAACGGGAAACACGGTCGCAGTGCAAACAAGCGACGGTACCCCAGCGCTTCGTACCCAGGGAGGGCCGGTAAACCGACCCTCCCTTTCTTATGCCTGTAGCCGACGAACGCGAGGATGCCGGACGCCGGAACCGCCCCAAATGTGGCAACAGTACGAAAACGACAAACACCCCAACACGTCCGCCCGCCGATTTATTGCGCCGCGCAGACAATTAAACCAGCATCTTTAAACATCTGGGCAGTATAGTGACCAAAACTATCGCATAACCGCACTCTGCGAATGGAGAAGTTATGACCGAACACCATGCCATCAGCCGCCGAGCGTTTACGCTGGGCCTAGGGCTTGCGGCGTTGTCACCACTTGCAAGCCTGCCCGAAACCGCAGCGCCGGGCATTCCCCTGCGAGCGGCATTTGCAGACAACACACCCGCACCGTCGGACAGCCTCCACAATTTCGTCATTCGCCTTCGCCCCGCGGGCTATTTTCGCACCGCGAGCGTCAACCAAGACGGCAACGTTCGCGGCAACGTCTGTCACCTGTTTAACGACGGCACGTCCAGCAAGCTCATCCTTGAGAACGTAACGACCAAGAATGACGATACAAACTGGTACGCCATCCGCACCTTGCTCAATTTTGAAGAGCATAAAAAGACAGGCTACAGCATTTGGTCGGTCGACGACGACTCGGACAAAGATGGAAAGGTCATCCACGTATGGGGCGGCGAGTATGACAACAAGCCCAGCCGCGCTTTTGCGTTCGAGCGTCAATCAAACGGAACCTACATCATCCGAGACCGCACGGTCGAGAAAGAAACCGAGAAAAAAGACATTAAGTACCTGGCAATAGAATCGAACGGCAAAGACCAGGACAACAATAAGATCTGCCATAAGAGTAAGAGCATTCCGTGGGAGCTCGAACTTATCGGTTACGACATGAAAAAGAACGATGCCACGGTTAGCAGCCTCGACTGGATCACGTACAGCAGCTACGTCGACGGACCATGTTGGATGAAATACGTCGACGACAACAAGTTCCTCGACGAGCTGAGCATCCCGGGTACGCACGATTCGGGCACCTGCAGCGTGGACAACGACACTGAGCCCCAATCCTCGCAAGTAAAATGCCAGCAGGATTACATTCCCACGCAGTTGCTCGAAGGCATTCGCTATTTTGATATCCGGCTCGGAAAGGGCGATGACCCCGGCATCGACCACGGGATTTTCTACCTACTCAAAAAAGACGGGAACTATCTGCATCTCTCCGATGTCATCGGGTACTTCAAAACGTTTTTGAACGAAAACCCGTCAGAAGCGCTCATCATGCTCGCATCGCGCGGCAACGATGAGGCTACCGACGAAAGCATAACGACGGCCTTCGCCAAGGTTATGGCCGATAACCCCAACCTGTTCTACACGTCGAGCCACGTCCCCACGCTGGGCGAGGTGCGCGGAAAGATCGTCCTGCTGCGTCGATTTGGGCTTGCCGGCAACAGCGTAAGCGGCCACACGTGGGGCCTCGACCTCACCCAATGGGATGACAAGATCAAGGCGCATTCCGGGCAGTCGATGTGTCTCGTCCAAGACGCGCAGGGCTTTGAAGCCGCGGGGGAAACAGGCGACAAAGAGCCCTATTGCACCAAGGTATATGCCCAGGACAAGTACAAACTCACGGGAACCGACAAGCTCAGCTGGGTCGATAATGCGCTGAAGGAAACGACCGGGCGCACGTGCAACAAGGTGGACGTCGTGGACGATGCCGGGGCCGAGGTGCAAGTCCAGGAGCGTTGCTGGTCTATCAACTACACCAGCTGCACGGGCTTGTCGCACGGAGGCAATCCTTTTACCTCGGCACGAGTAGTCAACGAGCATCTGTACAAGAGCCCGTACATCAATCCCAGCGGCACCGAGGATACAAAGTCAGATTACCTCAAGCACATTGGCATCATCGCATCCGACTTTGTTGATGCGGCGCTGGCCCGGAGCATCTATCAGCGCAATTACAATTACGATACGAAGCACACGCAGTCGGCTTCGTGCTGCCTCCCGACCCGCATGCGCATGACGTACGGCGACTCGCTGAGCGATGCCTCGCTCCAGGATGGCAAGACCGTTGGCGAGGGCCATTTCCGCCTTGTCGACAGCAGCAACGTACTCAACGTGGCGGCTTCGGGCCATGCGTTTACCATCGAATACGTGGATGTCGACGCCTTGGGCAACGAGACCGTTACGGGGCTGCAGGGCTCTGTGCCCATCGATATCGATCCACGCGCGCTGACGCCCCATTTTGAGGGACTCGAAGGCCTTAAGGCCGGCGAAGACGTGCGCGCCAAGATTGCGGCATCACTCGAGGGCAAGCTCGAAACCGATGCCTGCACGGCCCAGCTCGAGTTTGTGCACGACGCGGACGGCGCTCCGGGCACGGCAATGGCCGAGGGCGAAACATTTGCCGCAGGAACGTACTGGGTGCGCGTGAACGGTCTCTTGGGCGACGCGGCGCAGAACTACACGCTCGCCAGCGACGGAGCCGCAAGCTTTACCGTAGCGGCCTCGGGCAGTGCGGGCGGCACCGGCAGCGGCACGGGTTCCAACGCAGGCGGCGCCGACAAGAACGGCAAGAGCAACAAGAGAGACCAGGGCAAGAGCTCGGGCGGAAAGCTCGCCAACACGGGCGACGGCTCTGGCGTTGCCGCCGGGCTCGCTGCCGCCGCCGTGGCGACAACGGTCGCAGGTGCAGCAATGCTTGCCAGTGACCGCGACAATACCGAGGACGTTAACGAATAGGCAAGCCAGTCTTTTGGGCGCATTAACTCAATCGGGGCGCAGAATACCGTTCTGCGCCCCGATTTTTACCTTGGCCCGAACGCCGCTATCGGCTACATCACCATGTTCAGCGCTTTCACAAATTCCTGGGCCTTCGCACGGCTACTCAGGCTAAAGACGCAAGCGGTCAACAGCCTGTTACGCAGGAAAACGTCGCGACCCTTGATCCTGTTGACCCCCGTGATGTCCTTAAGGTAGACAATCTCGGTGTGCCTGCCGCCAAAAGTGCCCTTCTTGAGCACCTCGATACGATTGGGGTAGATCTTAACGTCTTTAAACCTACCCGAACCTTTGTCCTGGAATAGCAGCGTGTTGTTGTCCATACGCGTCACTCCCGTGGGGTTCGCTAAAACTGTCTCTATTGCCACATTTTAGTCACCGCAAGGCTCCCATGCGAAGGTGTCAGACAGCACAGCAATTCGTGTCCGCGCGAGGCTTTAAACTAGATGCGATAAAGATGCATTCCACAAGAGGAAAGTGGGGCGACAGTGATGGGTGAACTGGTAAACCGTGGAGAATCGGCAATCGTGCCCGAAGGTTTTTACAAGCAGGTCTCCTCGATTCTCAACGCCGCTCGCGACAAGGCCTATACCGCCGTTAACTTTGCGATGGTTGAGGCGTATTGGGAGATCGGCAAGGGCATAGTTGATGAGCAGGGCGGAGAGAAGCGCGCCAAGTATGGAGAGGCGCTGCTCAAGGCCCTCGCAATCAGACTTACCAAGGATTTTGGTAAAGGTTTTGAAGCAAGAGAGCTGCGCAAAATGCGTCAGTTCTATCTTGCATTTCCAATTCGGGACTCACTGCGTCCCGAATTGAGCTGGACACATTACCGCAGGTTAATACGCATTCCTGACCCCGAAGCTCGCACCTGGCACATGAACGAATGCGCCGACTCTCGCTGGAGCACGCGCCAGCTCGAACGCCAGATCAACACCATGTTCCGCGAGCGCCTACTTGCCAGCAAAGACAAGGAGGCTGTCACCCAAGAAATCCAAAAGAGCGCCCCAGCTCGTCGCCCCGAGGATATCATCCGCGATCCATATGTACTGGAGTTTTTAGGTTTCTCGGACGATACTGCGTTTCGCGAGAGCGATCTAGAGCAGGCGCTCATCACACATCTTCAGAAGTTCCTGCTGGAGCTTGGCCGTGGCTTCGCTTTCGAGGCGCGCCAAAAGCGCATCACCTTTGATGGGCGCCATTTCTATATTGACCTTGTTTTTTACAACTATCTGATGCGCTGCTTCGTGCTCATCGACCTTAAGACCGATGACCTTACGCATCAGGACCTGGGCCAGATGCAAATGTATGTGAACTACTACACGCGTGAGCTCATGAACGAAGGCGACAATCCGCCCATAGGCATCGTGCTCTGCGTGGACAAAAGCGATTCAATCGTCGAGTACACGCTGCCCGAAGACAACGACCAAGTGTTTGCCGCCAAATACCTGCCGTATCTTCCAAGCAAGGAAGAGCTGGCGCGCGAACTGAGCGCCGAGTACCGCGCCATCAACGAAGCGACTAATGGCGAAGTGCAAGGATAGCAGCACGTTGCGACCGAAACCACCGCAGCCGTCGCAGGCGCACCCGCGGTTGAGGCGCACGCTACAAAACAATACCGGTCATGGACGCCGGCAACGACATTCTAGCCGTGGCTGGCGAGCGTGACCTGACAGGCAAAGACGCGGCCTTCGTCTGATGTGGGCCCATTGGCTG
>CAJMRZ010000113.1 GCA_905215945.1 uncultured bacterium
CCTTCGACAACGGCATGATCTGCGCTTCCGAGCAGTCCGTGACCGTCATCGACACCATCTACGACCAGGTCAAGGCCGAGTTCCAGAAGCGCGGCTGCTACTTCGTCAAGCAGGGTGCCGAGATGGAGGCCCTGCGTGCCGCCATGTTCAAGAACGGCGCCCTCGATCACCGCATCCCCGGCATGGCTGCCGCCAAGATCGCCGAGCTCGCCGGCATCGAGGTTCCCGCCAAGACCAAGATCCTGATCGCCGAGGTCACCTCCACCGACCCCGCCAAGGAGGAGTTCTCCCACGAGAAGCTCTCCCCAGTCCTGGCCATGTACCACGCCAAGGACTTCCAGGAGGCCGTCGACAAGGCCGAGCACCTGGTGCTCGCCGGTGGCCCGGGCCACACCGCCTCTCTGTACGTGCACCCCGCCCAGGCCGAAAAGATCAGCCTGTTCGAGCACGTCATGAAGGCCTGCCGCATCGTCATCAACACCCCGTCCTCGCACGGTGGCATCGGTGACCTGTACAACTTTGGCATGAAGCCGTCTCTGACCCTGGGCTGCGGCTCCTGGGGCGGCAACTCCGTCTCCGAGAACGTTGGGGTGAAGCACTTGATCAACGTTAAGACTGTGGCCGAGCGCCGTGAGAACATGCTGTGGTTCCGCGCTCCCGAGAAGGTCTACTTCAAGAAGGGTTCCACGCCCGTCGCCCTCGACGAGCTGGGCAACGTCATGGGCAAGAAGCGCGCCTTCATCGTTACCGACCAGTTCCTCTTCAAGAATGGCAACACCCGCGCCATCGAGGCCAAGCTCGACGAGATGGGCATCGCCCACGACTGCTTCTACGACGTCGAGCCCGATCCGTCGCTGCAGTGCGCACGTCGCGGCGCCAAGCAGATGGCTCTCTTTGAGCCGGACGTCATCATCGCCGTCGGCGGTGGCTCCGCTATGGACGCCGGCAAGATCATGTGGATGATGTACGAGCACCCCGAGTGCAAGTTTGAGGACATGGCCATGGACTTCATGGACATCCGCAAGCGTATCTTCACCTTCCCCGAGATGGGCAAGAAGGCCTACTTCGTCGCCGTCCCGACCTCCTCGGGTACCGGCTCCGAGTGCACGCCGTTCGCCATCATCACCGACAAGGAGACCGGCATCAAGTGGCCGCTCGCCGACTACGCGCTGCTCCCCAACATGGCTATCGTCGACGCCGACAACTGCATGACCGCCCCGCGCGGCCTGACCGCTGCCTCCGGCATCGACGTCATGACCCACGCCATCGAGTCCTACGTCTCCATCATGGCTTCCGACTACACCAAGGGCCTCTCCGAGCGCGCTGCCAAGCTCGTCTTTGAGAACCTGCCCTCCAGCTTCACGAACGGCGCCAAGGACCCGCACGCCCGCGAGGAGATGCACAACGCCTCCTGCATGGCCGGTATGGCCTTCGCCAACGCCTTCCTGGGCCTCAACCACTCCATGGCTCACAAGCTCGGCGCTTTCCATCACCTGCCCCACGGCATCGCTAACGCCGTCATCCTGACCCGCGTCATGCGCTACAACGCCGCCGAGGCTCCCGTCAAGATGGGTACCTTCTCCCAGTATCCTTACCCCAACGCGCTGCACAACTACGCCGAGATGGCCAAGTACTGCGGTATCGAGGGCAAGGACGACAAGGAGGTCTTCGAGAACTTCATCACGAAGCTCGAGGAGCTCAAGGACTTCATCGGTGTCAAGAAGACCATCGCCGACTACGGTGTTGACGAGCAGTACTTCCTCGACACCCTCGACGAGATGAGCGAGCAGGCCTTCAACGACCAGTGCACCGGCGCCAACCCGCGCTACCCGCTCATGAGCGAGATCAAGGAGCTCTACCTGGACGCCTACTACGGCCGCGAGCCCCAGGACTACGCCGTCTGCTAGTTTTAGCACGGTTTTTAACGGCGGGGGTGCACGGGTGTTTCACACACCCCCGCCGTCGCTTCTATCGCATCGTTGAAAGGATGCAACCATGCTGCTACCCGATTCCAAGACCGAGCTCGTCCGCCGTGGCAACAAGGTCGTTTACGACCTGGGCGACAAGATCGTCAAGGTCTTTAACGAGACCAAGCCTGTCTCCGACGTGTTCAACGAGGCTTTGAATCTTGCCCGCATCAATGAGTGCGGCATCCGCAGCCCCAAGGCTCTCGAGGTTTCCCAGCTCGAGAACGCCAACGGCTGGGCGCTCGTGACCGAGAAGGTTCCGGGCACCACCCTTGCCGAGAAGATGACTGCCGAGCCCCAGCGCTTCGGTGAGTACCTCGAGATGTTCGTCGACCTCCAGATCGAGATCCACGGCTACACCTCCCCGCTGCTCAACCGTCAGCGCGACAAGTTCGCCCGCATGATCGACAGCCTTGATCAGCTCAATGCCACCACGCGTTACAACCTTCAGGAGCGTCTGGACGGTATGACCAAGGAGTTCAAGGTCTGCCACGGCGACTTCAACCCCTCCAACGTCATCGTCGGCGACGACGGCCAGCTCTATGTGTGCGACTGGGCACACGCCACCCAGGGCTCCCCTGCTGCCGACGTTGCCACCACCTACCTGCTCTTTGCCCTCAACAGCAAGGACCAGGCCGAGGCCTACCTGGAGCTCTACTGCGACCGCGCCGACATGCCCATGCAGGTCGTGCGTCAGTGGACGAGCATCGTTGCCGCTTCCGAGCTCGCTCGTAAGCGCAACGTGAACGATGAGTTCCTGAAGAACTGGATCGACGTCGTCGATTATCAGTAATATCTGAGCGATTTATTTCGCATCGGAGGCACAAGGAAAACCCCGCAGCTCGCATGGGCTGTGGGGTTTTCCTTTTAGATATCGAGGATGCCACAAGATAAAAGGACGGCCCCGCATCTCCCCGATCTGGAGAAATGCGGGGCCGTCCCGTATATCGAACTACAAGCGAAATCGTCGATTAACGGCGTGCTGCCTTCACAAGCTCGGCGACCTTGGCGACGACCTCGTCGATCGCCACATCCTCGCGCTCACCCGTGGCACGGTCCTTGAGCTCAACGGTGCCATTCTTAAGGCCACGCTTACCCAGAACGACCTGATACGGGAAGCCCATAAGATCGTTGTCGGCAAACTTAAAGCCGGGACGCTCGTCGCGGTCGTCGACGACAACCTCGATACCCTCGGCGCACAGGCCATCAACGATCTGCTCGCAGACGATAGCGCACTCCTCCTTCTTGGGATCGAGCGGAATCACCGCGACCTCGTACGGGGCAACGGAGACCGGCCAGACGATACCGTGCTCGTCGTTGTGCTGCTCCACGACGGCAGCGAGCGAGCGGGACACACCAACGCCGTAGCAACCCATGATGAGCGGCTTCTCCTTACCGTCCTCATCCATAAAGGTGGCACCCATGGCCTCGGAATACTTGGTGCCCAGCTGGAAGACCTGAGAGACCTCGATGCCACGGGCAGCAGAGAGCGGCTTGCCGCAGTGCGGGCAGGGGTCGCCGGCGACAACGGTGACCAGATCAGCCCACTCGTCGACGGTAAAGTCGCGCTCGGGGCAGGCACCGGTAAAGTGATAGTCGACCTCGTTGGCACCGCAGGCCCACTGCTTGGACTCGCGCAGGCTCTCGTCGCAGACCAGACGAATGCCCTCGGGCAGGTTAACCGGTCCGATAAAGCCCTTATGCAGACCGTAGGTCTGGAGCTCCTCATCGGTCATCATGCGATAACCCTTGCCAAAGACATGCTCGGCCTTGCAGTCATTGAGCTCATGATCGCCCGGGACAATGGCCACGACTGGCTTGCCCTCGGCATCGATGAGAGCCAAGGACTTGCGCGTGCCGTTCTCGGGGAAGCCAAAGAACTTTGCAACGGCCTCGATGGTGCCCATGCCCGGAGTCTTGACCTTGGTGAGCGTACCGTCGCCAGGACCCTCGGTCACAACGACCTTGGTGCTTGCGGCCTCATCGTCGGCAGCGAAGCCGCAATCGTCGCAGTAGACGAGCGAAGCCTCGCCGGCGTCGGCCAAAGCCATATACTCGACGGAGGTATCGCCACCGATCTCGCCGGAGTCGGCGACAACGGGCAGGGCCTTGATGTAGCAGCGCTCGCAAATGTTGGCATAGGCCTGCTTCATCTTGTCGTACTCCTCCTGCAGGCTCTCCTGCGTGGCGGAGAAGCTGTAGGCGTCCTTCATGATGAACTCGCGACCGCGCATCAGGCCAAAGCGGGGACGGAACTCGTCACGGAACTTGTCCTGGATGTGGTAGAGGTTGACGGGAAGCTGCTTATAGGAGCGCAGTTCATTGCGCACCAGGGCGGTGACAGTCTCCTCGTGGGTGGGGCCCAGCACGAACTCACGGCCGTGACGGTCATCGAAGCGCACGAGCTCCTTGCCATAGGCATCGATACGGCCGGACTCACGCCACAGCTCGGCATCGACCATGATAGGCATCATGAGCTCCTGGGCACCGGCGGCATCCATCTCGTCGCGCACGATATTCTCGATCTTGCGGATTGAGCGCCATGCGAGCGGCAGATAGGAATACAGGCCGGCGGCCTCCTTGCGGATCATGCCGGCGCGAAGCAGCAGGCGATGGCTCGCAAGCTCGGCGTCCGCCGGATCCTCTTTGAGCGTCGGCGCGTAAAGCTTAGACATATACATTGCTCGAGTCATTTACTTCTCCTCAATAAGCTTGTCGACCTCGGCCATAAGCGCATCGACAATTTGGTCCTCAGCTACTTTACCAATGATCTGGCCGTGCGAAAAGAGCAGGCCCTGACCTCGTCCACAGGCCACGCCCAAGTCGGCGTCGGAAGCCTCGCCGGGGCCATTAACGGCACATCCCATCACGGCGATCGAAAGCGGCGCGGAATAGTTCTTCAGTCGCTCGGTAACCTCCTCGGCGATGGGAATGAGGTTGACCTGGCAACGAGCGCACGTGGGACACGAGACAATCTCGGGACCACGGCGACGCAGGCCCAGCGACTGCAAAATTCCCCAGGCAACCGGCGGCTCCTCAACCGGATCGGCTGTGAGCGACACACGCATGGTGTCACCGATGCCTTCGGAAAGCAAGATACCCAAGCCTACAGAGCTCTTGATGGTGCCCTGGAGCTTGGTCCCCGCCTCCGTCACGCCCAGGTGAAGCGGAACGTGGGGAATCTCACGCGACAGGGCTCGATAGGTATCAAGCGTCGTTTGCACGCTATGGGCCTTGGCCGAAAGCACAATGTTCGTAAAGCCGCGGTCCTCAAAGTGCTTGACGAAGCGCTCGCTCGACATCACGAGCTTTTCGGGCTGCGTGAGGTCGTCGCGCTCGGCGATATCCTGCTCAAGCGAGCCCGCGTTCACGCCAATGCGAATCGCACAGCCCGCAGCGCCGGCGGCGTCGATGACGGCATCGACCTTAGCCCAATCGCCGATATTGCCGGGGTTGATGCGCAGCGCATCGATTCCGCGTTCCGCACACATGATCGCCAGCTTATAATTAAAGTGGATGTCCGCAATCAGCGGAATCGTGATTTGCTCCTTGATACGGTCCACCGCCATAGCCGCTGCCTCATCCGGCACCGCAATGCGGATGATCTCGCATCCGGCGGCCTCC
>CAJMRZ010000114.1 GCA_905215945.1 uncultured bacterium
TGATCTGGTGCACAAAGCCGTTGTCCTCGGCCTGGCGCAAGATGTCGTAGACCTCCTCGCGCGTCACATAATGACCGCGGTCGGTCTCAACCACATAGTCGGCCATATCGCCCACGGCAATGCACCAGTCGGCGGGGTCATCGGCGCAGCCCTCGCCCATCACGCGACGGCTCGCGCGGCAGCTGCAGGTGCTGGCGGCATACTTGCCCTCGTATTTGTCGAGCCAATGCTCGATATGCTCAATCGGCACCGAGGTGCTCGTGGCATCAATGGCCTTCTCGACCGGAATGACATGCATGCCGATGCCGGCGCCTCCGGGCGGCACCATCGGCGTGGCCTTGGACAGCGGCCCCTTGGACGCCTGCTCAAAGAACTTGGCATAGACCGGGTGCTCCTCGAGCTGGCTCACGCGCATGTTGAGGAACTCAGCGGAACCCGGCACCAGCATGGGAAGCACCCACTGCTTGGCGCGCTCGGGGTTTTCCCAGTTGTACTCGAGCAGACCCGTGTAGCTCATGTCGTCGAGCATCTTCTCGATATCGGCCTCGGGCATGCCGGTGAGCTTGGCCATCTCGGGCAGCGTATAGGGACGGCGCATCTTCATCTTGCAGAGCACTTCGGCCTGCTCGTCAGTCGCGGCCTCGGCAAACGACCAGTACTCGTAGCCCAGCAGCTCATCGCGATGCAGCAGACGGTTGGTGCAGTGCTCGCACAGCTTGACGATGGCCTCGCGCGGATGCTCCGGCAGCGGCGGCACGAACTCCGAACCGATGTCGGGCTCGGTGTAGCTAATCCCCGGTCCGTTGAGAATCATGGTTGTCCCTTCTCTTGCCACAGCCCGACGAGGCCGCAGCGCCCCTCTTTTTTTGCAGGCCGGGCATGCCCCCATGCCGTTCACCCGCCATTAGTTGACATTGTGTCAAAAATAGTATTGACGAACCGTCAACAATATTCAAGACTGTTAGGCGAACGGTCAGGCAAAAGAGGATGAAAGGCGGCAAAACATGAGCAACAACACAGCAGATACCTCTGTGGTCGATGCCGTTCCCGCATCCGATAGCGCGGCAAAGCGCCTGACGGGCGACGAACGCCGTCGCGAGATCCTCGATGCCGTGCGCACCGTAAGCTCCGAGCTGGGCGTGTCCCACCTATCGGTATCGGCCGTGACCAAGCGAGCCGGCTGCACGCGTTCATTGTTCTACCACTACTTTGCCGACATGGACGCCGCCGTCACCGCCGTCATGGACGAAGCAATCGACGGCTTTATCTCCGAGCTCGAGCAGTGGAACGCCGACCGCACCGTCGGCGATATCGAGGGCGCACTCGACACCGTCGCCCCGCTCTTTAAGCGCCTGGTCGCCAGCGGCCACGAGCTGCCGAGTACGCTCACCTCAAGCAGCGGCGCGCTCTACGGCGGCTTTTTGCACAACGTGGTCCAGCGCGTGGCGCAGTATATCTGCGACACCACCGTGGTGGATTTTGTCGCCCATCATGAGCTACGCATCGACCATGTCTACGAGACGTTCTACACCCTCATCATGGGGTTGTTGATGTATATCCGCACGCACCCCGATGTGCCCGACGAGACGGTCAAGGAAATCATCGCCTCGACACTCCACATCGAGGGCTATACCGCCAAGTATCCGGAGCGCAAGCCCCAGAACTGACGACATTTGGCCAAACTGCCCGCGATCAGAAGAGGGGCCGCGGGCGTGTGAAAGGAGAGCAGCATGCTGTTCGATGTTTGGGGTAGCGATACCCTTATCCACTGGGCCGGCTGGGCCATGGTCTTTATTGGTCTCATCGTGCTCAACGAGGTCGGCCGCCGCACCAAGCTCGGCGCGGCAATCATCTTTGGCGTGGCTCCGCTGGCCATGACCATCTACTGCGTCGCCATCGCCATCGGCGTCTCACAGGGTGCCGAGTGGGCGCTCACCAACCCCACCCATGTGTACCAGAACAGCTGGTTCCACTACGCCAAGGTATACGCGGCGCTCGCCGGTTGCTGGGGCTTCATTGCCATTAAGTACCAGTGGGGAAAGATCGGCAAGGCGCATTGGTTCCGCGCATGGCCGTTTGTGATCGTCGCCATCAACATCATGATCGCCGTCGTGTCCGACTTCGAGAGCGCCTATCACTTCTTTGTCCTGGGCGAGTCCACCTGGGTCACCTCCGAAGGTGCTACGCAGCTGGCCGGCTGGAACAACGTGTTCAACGGCATCGCCGGTATCATCAACATCTTCTGCATGACCGGTTGGTGGAGCGTCTACGCCTCCGAGGATCAGACCGACATGCTGTGGCCCGATATGACCTGGGTCTACATCATCGCCTACGATATCTGGAACTTCTGCTACACCTACAACTGCCTGCCCACCCACTCCTGGTTCTGCGGCTTTGCGCTGCTGCTGGCGCCCACCGTCGCCGCCTTTATCTGGAACAAGGGCGGCTGGATCCAGAACCGCGCCTTTACGCTTGCTATTTGGTGCATGTTTGCCCAGGTGTTCCCGTACTTCCAGGAGGAGTCCATCTTTGTGACCCACTCCACGCTCGACCCCGGCGCCGCCACCGCGGTCTCGGTCGCCGCACTGGTCGCCAACGTCGCCGCGATCATCTACATCGCCTACCGCGCCAAGAAGCTCGGCCGCAATCCCTACAAGCAGGATGTCTTTGAGGGCACCAGCGATTGGGAGAAGGCCACCGCTCGCCGCGCCAAGGTGGATTACGCACACGCCGAGTAACGTGTTTATTCCGTCCACATTTGGATGTAGGCAAACTTAGCCGATGCCGCAATCGCGCGTCATGCGCAGCCCCGGAAAGCAATTCGCCCGCTTTCCGGGGCTTTTTGTTGTTGCGCGCATTCACGCACATATGCAAAACCTCTCTCACAGATAAAATCAGATTTCCAACCGCCTGACAGCTCTATGTGACCCCAATTTTGGGTACATTGTTGTCCCGATATTGAGCTTGGGGGATGTATGAATGATGAGACGATGGGCCAAGAGGATGCGGCCCAAGATGCAGAAGCGTGTGCCGAAGCCCTGAAGAGCCTAGACCGGATTTCACTTAATGAGATTGCGTTTGACGATTCGGGCGTTGATGTGCAGGATGAGTCGGAAGCCGAGGCGCAGTCCGATGATCAGGATGCAGTCGACGTTGAGCCTGCCGAGGATGAGGCAGATCACGAAGACACCGAAAGCGAGGCCGGCAACCAGCCCGAATCCGACACGGGCGAGGAAACCGTCCTGCTCGACAGCTTACCGGCCGAGGATTCGCTGACTCGCGAGCTTCCTGGCCTGGGTTCTGCACCTGCCGTGGACGAGACCATCGCCATGGGCGATATTCCCCTACCGTCCGTTCCTTCGGCACGCGAAGCCGAGGTTCGTCATCGTAAGATGTCGCCCAAGCGCCGCAACCTGATGGTTGCCGGCGTTGTGGCCGTCGCGCTCGTCGCCGGCGGCGCAGGCTATGCCGCCTGGAACGGATATCAGCAAGAGCAGGCTGCCGCTGTCGCCGCCAATGCCCACACGATGATGTCAGTGCAGATTGGCGTGCATGCCGCGGGCCTCGACTGCTCCACCGGCTCCAAGATTCCCGTACAGGTAAGCGGTCAGGACGCTGATGGCTCCTCCGTGAGCGAAACGCTCTATGTTGACGAGCACGGCCGCGGCATCAAACTGCTGCCCGGCGATTACACGCTCTCCATCGCCGCCTCCCCCATCGCGGCCGACGGCACCATCTATACCGTCCCGGCCACCAAGACGCAGGTCACCGTTAAGAGCGATGGACAGGATTTAAGTGCCCAGGCTACCTTTAAGCTCAAGGTGCCTTCAGCCGACACGGTAACCGACGACCAGATCGATGCCGCCGCCAAATATGCCGAGGAGGGAGGCGCAAGCTCCGCCGCCACCGCCAAGGTGCTCCAGCAGGCGGCAACCGCGCGGCGCGACGCCGCCGTCAATGCCGTGAGCGCGCAAAAGGCACAGGCGGCCCATGATGCCGACGCCCGTCACAAGGCAACCGACCTCTACCAGCTCGATATCCCCGTCGAGTGGTACGGCAAGGTCGAGACTTGGCAAAATGGCAGCACGCTATGCATCTATCTTGCCGGCGACAGCGATACACCGATCGTGACGCTCGTCGCGGTGCGCGAAGGCGAGAGCTTTACGCCCGATGAGGGCGATACGGTTTTGGGTGCGGCCAATCTAGGCAACGGTTATACCGTCTACGCCAGCGGCCCCGTCTATCCGTACGTGGTGCCCCAGACCATCAACGGACGGACGCAGAATCCCGTGTCAACCTACCCCATGGACACGGCCATTGAGCTTGTCGAGCTTACGACCGGCAACCGCTACACCTATAGCCAGATCAAGAACGTGCTGGTCGGCAAAGACGGCAAGGCAGACACCGCGACCAAACTCGAGACCGACTACCTCGCGCAGATCCTGCTGCCGAGCATCAAAGCCCAGGACTAGCCGGCCCGAAGACAGCCGCCCAACGCAGTTGCGGTGAAATAGGGATTGTTTTTGCTGGTCAAACCGCAAAACGGTCCCTATTTCACCGCAACTTTTTGGTGGCCTTTTTGGTGGCACTCAGCGCCACGGGTCAGCTTCGAACATCGGCTCGCGCTCGGGGCGGCGATCGCTGTAGGGGTCGTAGCCGTCGTCGTCCTCGTTCTCGGCACGGATGTAGGGGTCGCGCGGCTTGGGCGCCGGTTTCGGCGCGGGCTTTGGTGCGGCGGGCGCGGCGTTAGTCGCCGGCGTGTCCGTCTTGATCTCGACGTTCATCTGCATATCTCCTTGCCATGTACTCACGTTCAACACCATCGATTGTCGCACGAAAAAGGGCGGCGGACCCGATTGGATCCGCCGCCCTTGGCGTTTTGCGATGAGGAGCGGTTTAAAGCCGGCCCCAAAATTACTCGGCGTCGGGAACCTCGTAGGTGGCCGCCGGCGTGTTGTCGCACACGACGGTAAAGCCGCCGTCCTTGTCGGCATCGACCGTCACCTGATCGCCCTCGCGCACCGTGCCGTCGATGATGGCGGCGGCGATGGCATCCACGACCTCGCGCTGCACCAAACGCTTGAGCGGACGGGCGCCAAAGACCGGGTCCAGGCCGCCCACAGCAAGCATCTGCTTGGCCGCCGGGGTAATGGCAAGCGTCATGCGCTCCTTAGCCAGACGCGCGCGGACATCGGCGAGCTGAATATCGACGATCTTTTCGATCTGCGCCATGCCGAGCGGATGGAACACCACGATATCGTCGATACGGTTGAGAAACTCGGGACGGAAGGTCTGAGCCATGGCCGCGTCGACCCGATGACGCATCTCCTCCTCGTCCTTGCCCGAAAGCTCGGCGATAGCCTTAGAGCCCACGTTGCTCGTCATGATGATGATCGTGTTCTTGAAGGACACCTGGCGACCCTGGCCATCGGTCAGACGGCCGTCGTCGAGCACCTGCAGCAGCACGTTGAAGACATCTGGATGGGCCTTCTCCATCTCGTCGAGCAAGATCACGGAGTACGGACGACGGCGCACGGCCTCAGTGAGCTGGCCGCCCTCGTCGTAACCCACGTATCCCGGGGGCG
>CAJMRZ010000115.1 GCA_905215945.1 uncultured bacterium
GCGGCTACAAGGTGGGCATCATCTGCCAGCCCGACTGGACCGACCCCGCCAGCATCACGGTGCTCGGCGAGCCGCGCCTGGGCTTTCTCGTCAGCGCCGGCAACATGGACTCCATGGTCAACCACTATTCGGTGACCAAGCACCGCCGCCACACCGACGCCTATACTCCCGGCGGCGAGGAAGGTCACCGCCCCAACCGAGCCGTCACGGTCTACGGCAACCTCATCCGCCAGACGTTTAAGGACGCCCCCATCATTATCGGTGGCATCGAGGCAAGCCTGCGTCGCCTGGCCCACTACGACTACTGGCAGGACAAGCTCAAGCGCTCGGTACTGCTCGACTCGGGCGCCGACATCCTCATCTACGGCATGGGCGAGCACGCGATCGTCGAGATCGCCGACGCGCTCGACGCGGGGTTGCCCGTCGATCAGATCACCTATATCAACGGCACCGTCTACCGCACCAGCTCGCTCGACGAGGTCTACGACTACGACTTGCTGCCCAGCTGGGACGACCTTGCCGCCGACAAGCTCAATTACGCGCGCAGCTTTAACGTACAGCAGCAGAACATGGACCCCATCACCGGGCATCGTCTGGTAGAGCCCTACCCCAACAGCGTCTATGTGGTGCAGAACCCACCGTCGGCCACGCTCACCACCGACGAGATGGACGAGGTGGCCGAACTCCCCTACGCACGCGATTGGCATCCCGATTACGACGCGGCGGGCGGCGTGCCGGCCTTTGCCGAGATCAAGTTTTCCATTAGCTCCAACCGTGGCTGTTTTGGCGAGTGCTCGTTTTGCGCCCTCACCTTCCACCAGGGGCGCGTGCTGCAGATGCGCAGCCACGACTCGATCATGCGCGAGGCCGAGCTGCTCACGCGCGATCCCGAGTTTAAGGGCTACATCAACGACGTGGGCGGACCGACGGCAAACTTTAGCCGCCCCGCCTGCGACAAGCAACTCAAGAACGGCGTGTGCAAGAACAAGCGCTGCCTGTGGCCGAGCGTGTGCAAGAACATGGTGGTCGACGAGAGCGGCTACACGCAGCTGCTGCGCGACCTGCGCCAGCTGCCGGGCGTCAAGAAGGTCTTCGTGCGCAGCGGCATCCGTTTTGACTACACCATGGCCGATGCCTCGGACGAGTTTTTGCGCGAGCTGCTGGAACACCATGTCTCGGGCCAGCTGCGCGTAGCGCCCGAGCACGTGAGCGACGCGGTACTGTCCGTGATGGGCAAGCCGAGCCGCGCCGTCTACGACGCGTTCTGTCGTAAATTCGAACGCCTGAACCGCGAATACGGACTCAAGCAGTATGTGGTGCCATACCTGATCTCGAGCCACCCCGGCTCGACCATGAAGGAAGCCGTGGACCTTGCCGAGGCCGTACGCGACATGGGCTACATGCCCGAACAGGTGCAGGACTTCTACCCCACCCCGTCCACCATGTCAACGTGCATGTACTACACCGGCGTGGATCCGCGCACCATGCAGCCGATCTACGTGGCGCGCGACCCGCACGAGAAGGCCATGCAGCGTGCGCTCATCCAGTATCGCAAGCCCGAGAACTACAAGCTCGTGCGCGAGGCGCTGGAAAAAGCCGGGCGTCGTGACCTGATCGGCTACACCAAGCACTGTCTAATCCGCCCCGTACCGCCACGACCGGGCGAGACATCGGCCAGCGGCGGACACGGCACTGGCAAGAAGGGTGGCAAACCGCATGGCGGCGGCGCTGGCAAGGGACCCAAAGGCAGCAAGGGGCACGGCGGCATGTCGCGCGCACAGAACACTGCCGGTCGCAATCGCGCGGCCCAGGGACGGCAGGGCGCCAACGGAGGCGGGCGTCGCAACTAGGGCAGCGGTGCGCTCGCTGCGTCCATCCCACACGCGTGGCGCAGCGAGCGCATTGCCTCAACGAGGATGACGCCGGCGATAGCGACCGTAATTGCCACATCGAGCGGCGTGTTCACAAACCAGAGCAACGTCATGAGATACGACCCGGCATTAAAGGCAAAGTGCAGCAGGATCGTGTAGCGGAGCTTTCCGGTCGTCACGAGCACCCAACCAAAGATGAAGCCAGCGGCACCCGCGTAGCAACCCTGCACCCAATTCATGTGCATAAAACCGAAGATTGCCGCCTGCAGCACAATCGCCGCGGCGATACCCCACGTGCTTGGGGCCGCCCAGGGCACCATGGCACCGTCCTGCGCGCTCGCACGACGCCGGCGCTTCCAAAGTGGGCGGCACTGCGGATTAAACGCTCGGAGCGAAAACTCAAAAATAATGCCGCGCACCAGCAGCTCCTCACAAAATGGGGCGCCGAGCACCGTAGTCAGGACGGCGAGATAGCTGGTGTCGCCCATACCTGTTTCCTCAACAAGCTCGCTGTAGTCGGCCGCGGCATCGGGCAACAGCGACAGCACGGCGTCGGTCACGTAGCCAACGACCACCTGCAGGGCCAGGCCAATCACGATAACGCAGGCGATGCGTTTCCATGCCCCACGCGCTCCCCCGCCGAGCGGATGCGCGCTTTGCCGGCGTGCCATAAACGAACGCGGCCACAGATAACGCCACCACAGCAGCGCCATCAAAAACGACGCCGTCTGCGCGACGGCCTGAAGCAATTGGATGTCGAGATCATCGATCGAAAAACCCATGAACACCGATGCGACGCCAAGGGCGGAGAACAAAACGACGCTCAGGGCAATATCGGCAGCGACGACACCAAAACAGGCAAGCGCCCAAATCATCGCATTGAGCATGCCAACCTCCTCAAAACCGTTCCCTAGTTCTACCACAACTCGGCAGAGAGCTGACCCCATGGGGACGGAGGAAAACGGATCACTTATTGATGAGAATCGGGCGCAGTGCCAAAGGCCCCGTTAGGCGAGATGTCGAACGGGAAGGTGCCGCAGCGATTGAACGCGGCGATAAACATGCGGATGGCGTTGGACGGCGTGGTGCCCACGAGCTGAGTTGCCGCCGCGAAGGCTGCCTTCTCCTCGGGCAAGACCTTCGCGACTACGGGGGTCATGTGTTCTGCCATGGCGCTTCCTTTTTGAAACGACGGTAGTGCGGATAGATGCGGGCCACGCGGCTGGGCGACGGGCTGTGAAGGCAACCCGATTGGCCCGCATCCGGAGTTTGTTTCTGCGGCGTTGGTATTACTTGGTATTTCTAAGTATTACCCCGCAGTTAGAATACCACACTCGACCCCATGGGGACGGAGGAAAACGAATCATTTTGTTGCTGAGTTAGTATTTAGAGCGTGATGATGTCCGAGATATCGAGGGCTCGAGCATCGGCGACATTGTGCGTGGCAAGCAACAGCATGCGACCGTCGAGCAAGTCGAGCACAGCCTCGGCCGTCGCATCGCGCGCAGAGGCATCCAGGCCGGTAAAGGGCTCATCCAGAATGACAGCACAGCCGCCACACAGCAGGGCGCGGGCAATCTCGACACGGCGGCGCTGCCCGCCCGAAAGCTCGGCCGCGCGAGCATGCACATCGACCCCCGGCACCAGCAGGCGCAACAGGGCCGCAGCACTCGAGGCGTCCACGCGTGCATCGGCGCACACCAGCACGTTATCCAGCGCCGAGGCGGACTCGGCCAAGCGTGCATCCTGAAACACCATCGAGCACGGCGAGCACTCCCCCGCTGCCAACGAAAGCAGCGTCGACTTGCCCATGCCCGAAGCACCCATCACACAGATACGCCCACCCGCAGGCACGTTGAGCACTAGACCATCCAGCGCCGGCGCCCAGGGCGCACGATCGCCCACGGCAAGCGCAAGCTCCGCTGCGGCGCCATCGCTCGCAGCCCCCGCACGCCCGCGCAGTCCATGCCCATGCGCCCGCACGGCCGCGCGCCACGCCACGGGCCCCGAAGCCCACAGCAACCACACCAGCACGCGCTCGCATGCCCACGAGGCGGCAACGACTAGCACGGTCCACGCCAGCAGGTCAGCCGTCTCGATGAGCAACTTCGCCTGATAGATGCGCTCGCCCACGGTGCCCACCGCCATGCCGATGAGCTCCGCTGCCACGCCGGCCTTCCAGCTCATGCCGATCACGGCACGGGCACACGAAAGCGCAAACGGCAGGACTTCACGCCAGGTATGGGCGCAAAACAGGCGCCAGCCGCGCACGCCATGCAGACGGAACATCTGCTCCAGCGGTTTATTCACCTGTGCCAAGCCCTCGGCCAGCGAAAAATACACGCCCGGCAGCGCCATCAAAAAGACCGCGGCGATGCTCACGCGCGCCGATCCCAGCCAAATGAGCAGCAGGACCACCACGCAGGCAACCGGCGTCGCCTTGACAAACGACAGCGTCGGCGCCACCAGGCGGGCAAACGCCCGCGAACGTGACGAAATGCCGGCAAGCACGCCACCACACACCGCGGCAAGCGCCAGCCCGCCCAATATCCGCGCGCCCGAGCCCGCCAAAATCGCCCAGGTACCGCCATCGCACACCAGGCGCAGCAACGCCATCGCAACAGTGCCTGGCCCCGGCAAAATCAACGGCTGCGCCACCAGTGCTGCTGCAAAGACCCACACGGCAAGCCAAAAGGCGGCGACGGCACCTGCTGCCGCCACCGCCTTCATACGCTCTGTCATTTGTCGAGCAAACGCACGCACGGGCTACTCCATGTAGTAGAAATCGTCAGCCGGAAGTTTGCCACCCACGGCGCTCGCGTCCGCGTCGGCCAGCACCTGCAGATACCCACTAAGTGCCGCCTTCATATCCTTGCCCGTCTGGCACACAAGCATGCACCCGGGAATCGCCTTCTCGGCAATCTTGGCGTTGTCCACGATGCCGGCATCGACCACGGCCTGCGCCCAGTCTGCCGGCGCCGCATTGACGGCCTTAACGCTCGCCGCATGGCAGTTCAAGAACTCCGCCACGGCCTCGGGATGTTCCTCGGCAAACGCGCGGCGCACCACGGTCACACCCGTCAGCAGGCGCGAACCCGTGTCACCTGCCAGCTCGTCCCACACATCGGTCAGACTTACCGGAGCCGACAGCTTGCCTTCGCTCTTGGCGATGGCAGCGGTCTTGAACGGCTCCGGCAGCACGCCCACAGCGGACGGGTCGGCAAGCAGGGCCGACAGCACCTCGGTGGGCTCGCTCTTAAACTCGAGCGTCACCTGGCCGGTCAGGCCCGCGCGCTCCAGTAGGTAGTTCATGACGTACTCCGGCGTGGTGCCCTTGCCCGTCATATAGACGGTATGGCCCGCCAGGTCGCCAAACGAGGCCACACTCGCGTCGCCCGTCACAACGTTCAGCACGCCCAGCGTGTTGATGTCGATGACCTGCACCGCGCCCTCGGTCTTGTTGTAGAGCACGCTCGCCACGTTGGCGGGCACCAGGGCAATGTCGATATCGCCCTGAATGACCTTGGGCACAATCTCGTCGGCGGCAGTGTTGATCGCAAAGTCGAACTCGTTGTCCGTCTCACCATCGGCCGCCCGGTCCATAAACTGCACCAGACCCATCGACGTCGGACCCTTGAGCGAGGCGACGTGCACCTCGACCGGCTCTGCGGCAGCACCGGCGCCGTCCGTGGCAACCGAG
>CAJMRZ010000116.1 GCA_905215945.1 uncultured bacterium
CATCGCCCGAATCATCGACCTCGACGTAGCCACCCTCCTCCAGATGCGCGAGCGTACGCGAGACGGCGGCGCGGGTCACGCCTGCCATGCGAGCCAGGTCGGCGCCAGTCAGGCCGTCCTTGCTGCGCTCAAGATAGTACAGGCACATAACGTCGGAGCCCTTGAGACCCAGCCTTGCGCCCTCAGACGTCTTAATGCGCTGGATCTCCTTGTAGAGTCCGCTGATCAGTCCGACAAAGTCCTCGAAACGTGTCTCGTCGCTCTGCTGCATGGGAGACGACCGCCTTTCGCTTGCATAATGCTAACGGGTAAACATCTTAGTCGCATAAGGCGAAACCCGTACCCAAATACCCCATTTGTTAACCCATCAACATAAAAACCACCACAAAGGGGACAGGCACCTTTGTGGTGGTTTGGGGCATCAATAGGTTCTAGGCGCCGCTACAGCTCCACGCAAGGATTGTCGCGGGTCACAAGCGTCTTAATGACAACCGTCGCTCCCAGATAGCGCTCAAGCAGCTCGGCTAAGCGATCGATCGCAGCCTGGCAATCCCCCATCCGCTCGGGCTCCACGCACTCAATCGCTAGGAACGCATCGGCCGAATCATCGGACAGCGCCGTGCGAACGCCGTCGCGCCAGTTCCAGCAGCGGCACACAGCGCCCGCATCATCGATGTAGGCGAGCTCGCCGGGCAGCGTCGGATCATCCGTCTCCTCGCCAAGCGGCAAGAACGCATCGCCACCGTCGGTCACCTTCAGGCGAAGGTCCCCCTCGATCGCATGCAGATCCTCGCCTCCCACGGGCAGCGCGTAGGTCAGCGACACCGTGTTGTAAATATCCACCGCGGGCGTAATGTGGCCCGCCGGCTTGCCTTTGAGCACGCGTTTGAGCAAGTTCTCGATCGAGCAGCGCGCGCCTTTCTTGGTCTTGAACAGACGATAGGCCTCGCGCCATGCCCTGACCGGTGCGTTCTCGCTGATAGTGTCGCTGGTCAGATGACGCTCCGCATCGATATTGGCGCGGTCGAGCAACGCCGCAATCGCATCCACGTCCTCTTGAGGAATCTGGGCCGTGGGCTTCATGCCCTCCACGACCACAACACCGACCGCTGCCTGCGGAAACAGCTCCCAGAATGAATCCTCGGCAATAAAGCTCTTCATACGCTCTCCCTTCATTGTGCGCGCCCGAGTGAGGGCGCCTAAACAAAAAGCGCCCTTACAACGGCCACCTTCAAAGTCCTACGGTGCCGTCACAAGAACGCTTGCGCTGTCCCCATCCGGAGAAGGGGACGATATGTCAGGCGTATTGTAACCCGAGTCATCCACACGAGCAAAACCACCACAAAGGTGCCTGTCCCCTTTGTGGTGGATATGGACTCACGGCGAAGCTAGTGGCGGAGTCCCAGCAGGCCGCGGCCGTGATGACGGGCCTCGGCGGACACCTGGGCGTGCGGGCCGGCGGCTTTGACGGACTCGGGCAGGTGCGAGTACTTCTTCTCGAAGTTCTCCTCGAACATCACGGCCAAGTTGTGCGCGGCCTCGTCGTAGCGAGCGGTGCTCTGCCAATACTGGCGCGGCACCAGGATGCCGTCGGGTACGCCGTGGCACGTGGTGGGAATGTCGACGTTAAAGATGTCGTCGTGCACGAACTCGCTGTCCTCGATGGTACCGTCGAGGGCGCGGGCCACCAGGGCGCGCGTGTAGGCAAGCTCGATGCGATGACCCACGCCGTAGCCGCCGCCAATCCAGCCGGTGTTGACCAGGTACACGCGCGTGCGGCCGTCGGCAATGCGCTCGCCAAGCATCTTGGCGTAAACCATGGGGTCGAGCGGCATAAACGGCTCGCCGAACAGCGAAGAGAACGTGGGCGTGGGCTCGGTGACGCCGACCTCGGTGCCGGGAATCTTAGCCGTAAAGCCCGTCACAAAGTGGTACATGGCGGCATCGGCCGTCAGACGCGAGATGGGCGGCAGCACGCCAAAAGCGTCGCAAGTCAGGAACAGCACGACACTCGGAGTGGTGCCCATGCCCTTAGTCCACGCGTTAGGAATGTGCTCCACGGGATAGGCCACGCGCGTGTTGTGCGTGATCGAGATGTCATCGTAGTTGGGCTTGCGGTTCTCGTCGAGCACCACGTTTTCGCAGATCGCGCCAAAGCGGACAGCGTTGAAGATCTCGGGCTCGTGGAAGGCGTCCAGGCCCTCGCATTTGGCGTAGCAGCCACCCTCGATATTGAAGATGCCCATGTCGGACCAACCGTGCTCGTCGTCGCCGATCAGTAGGCGCGTGGGGTTGGCCGAAAGCGTGGTCTTGCCGGTACCGGACAGGCCAAAGAACACGGCGGTCTCGTGCGTGACGGGGTCCATGCTGGCCGAGCAGTGCATGGGCAGCACGTCGTCCTCGACGGGCAGCAGGTAGTTCATGACGCTAAAGATCGACTTTTTAATCTCGCCGGAGTAGCCGGTGCCGGCGACCAGAATCACGCGTTCCTGGAAGTTGATGACCACGGCGGCGCTAGAGTTGAGGCCCTTGATGGCGGGGTCGCACTGGTAACCGGGCGCTGCGAGCACGCAGAAGTCGGGTTCGCCGGTGCGCGCGATTTCGCGGGCAAGCGGGCGGGCGAGCATCTGCTTAATAAAGAGCGCCTGGCTGGCACGCTCGCAGGCAACGAGCAGTCGACGCGTGTGGTTGCGGTCGGCGCCTGCCATGCCGCGGGTGACGAACACGTCGCGCTCGTTGAGATAGTCGACGATGCCGGCCTTGATGGCCTCATAGCTCTCGACGGACAGCGGGCGATTGACGGCGCCCCAGGCAATCTTGTCGTGAACATCGGGGGTGTCAACGATAAAGCGATCGTTGGGAGAACGACCAGTGCGCTCCCCCGTCTCAATCACCAGCGCGCCGTTGGATGCCATGCGGCCTTCTTCGCGGCGGATAGCGTGCTCGACGAGCTCCGCGGCGGGTAGATCGACCAGCAGACGGGGCTGATTCTCGGCGGGGTCTTCAACGAGCGTAATACCAAAGTTGGACAAAACTTCTGCAGGGGTAACACCAGGCATGGGGCCTCCTTTAAAAACGCGACACGTGGACGCGGCGCGCACTTTACTCACGTAAAGCCCGTTGTACCCGATATGCAAAAACGTTTTTGCGGCAAGGACGGCAAGCCCGCCCAACGGTCAAAAATCGCAGGCAAGCGGCCTAGTCATTGGGGACGTTTTTAAACAACTAGTCATTGGGGACACTCTTGAACAGGCAACATTCAAGGAATGTCCCCGGATGCCGGCACTTAGGGACGTTCCCAAAGTGCCGGCACATAAGGAACGTCCCTAAGTGCCGACTACAGCGGCAGGCCTTGGCCGAGCATGGCTATGGCGCTCATCAGGACCAGCATGCCGGCAGCGTAGGGCAGCACGGCGCCCAGGAGTTCGGCATCCTTACCGCGCACGTGCACGGCGGCAAGACCAATGGCGAGGGTCTGCGGCGAGATCATCTTACCAGCGGCGACGCCCAGGGCGTTCAATGCGACCATCCAGTAGTCGCTCACACTCAGCGCAGTGGCGGCCTGGCTCTGAATGGGACCAAACAGCATGCCCGAGGACGTGCCCGAGCCGGTCACGAACGCACCGACTGCGCCGATCCACGGAGCCAGAATCGGGTAGAGACCGCCGGCGACCGCAATGCAAAACGCACTGATCGACGAAATCATGCCGGCATAGCCCATCACCTTGGCGCAGCCCAGTACCGAAAGCATCGTGATCACCGTCGGCGTCATCTGCTTCACAGTCGCGGCCAGCACCTCGCCCATCATGCGCGGCGAAGCGCCCTGAATGGCACCGCCGACAAACGCGGCCAGGAAGATCCAAACACCCGGCGTGTTAATCCACGAAAACGTAAGCGTACCAGGGTTCTCGCCGCAATACACCTGCACGTGGCTTGCAAAGGGCGCAAGCGCGGCATGCACGGCGGGCACCAGGTTGGACGTACCCAGCAGCAGTACAAAAATCAGAATGAAGCACGACCAGGCCGAAAGCGCCGACTTAACGGTGAGCTTCTCCCCCGCCTCGATATTCATGTGAAAGCGTGCGTCCAGATGCCCCGACTTCTCGGCACGCATGGCAAGCGCAGCTGTCAGCGCGAGCGAAACGATGGATCCTACGACCACGGCCAGCTCGGGGCCCACAAACATGGCAACGACCAGAGCCGCGCCGACAAACGACACGCCGGAGAGCAACGCCACGCCGGCAACACCGTGCAGACGCTCGCCCACACTCGCGGCATTGCCCTGGTCATCGGCAACACGGCCCGCAACCAGCACAATAAATAGCGGCATCACCACAAAGAACGGTGCGAGCTGCACCAGCTGAACGGTCGCTAGGTGAAGGGAATCCAAACCCACCAGGTCGGCAACGGACACCGTGGGGATGCCGATGGAGCCGTAGGGCGTGGGCACGCCGTTGGCCAGCAGGCAGATGAGCACGGCAGGCACGGCCTCAAAGCCCAGGCCCGCGAGCATGCCGGCGGGAATGGCGACAGCGGTACCGAAGCCGGCCATGCCCTCCATAAAGCCACCGAAGCACCAAGCCACGAGCAGCGCCAGCAGACGGCGGTCGCTGCTGATGGAGGTGATCATGCTGCCGATCACGTCCATGGCGCCCGTGCGAACGCACAGGTTATACGTGAATACCGCGGCGATGATCACCAGGACGATGGGCCACAGAGCCATCAAAAAACCTTCGAGCGAGGCGGTCGCGATCTGCGCTGCCGGCAGGTGCCACCATGCGAAGGCGAGCAAGCACGAAAGGACAAACGATCCGATAGCGGCCTTCCAAGCTGGCCATTTAAAGCACAGCAGCATCACGACCAGCCAAATAATCGGCACAAGAGCCAGTAAGAATGCGGCGACGTCCATGGGTAGAAGCTCCTTGGTGCCGCGCGGGCGGCATCGGGGGGTCACAAAACTTCATCAGGATACCGCACGTTTACCGACAAATTACAGCCGCCCGCCGAAATTATTGAACAACCTGTTCAAAAACACGAGCGAACACCGCCGCGTCTATACTAGAGCGCAGCAATAGAAAGGACCCCGCTTTGAGCATCACGCCCCTCGATAGCATTCGCCGCGTCATCGCCCGCCGCAACGGCATCTCCAACCCCGCTGCATCGAAAGACGGCGCCGCGAAGGCCCAGGGCGGCCGCATCGAGAACGGCCTCTTCCCTGCCTCCCACACGGCCGAAGAGCTCGCGCGCATCCAGGAGCTGAGCCAGCGCAACGCCGGTGGCCCCAATAGCAACCAAGTCACACGTCACCGGCGCGAGCGCGATCGAGAGCCCGGCCCCGTACGCCGCATGGTCAACGCTTGGTGGAACCGTCTGCTCGGCGCCGTCTACGGCGGCGGGTTCTCCACGCAAGAGGCTGAATACGAAGAGCACGCCACCCGCCGCGATTACCTTTGGAACACTCTCGGCACCGCCGTGTGGGGCTTGGCGTTTCCGCTGCTCACCATCGTGTCCACACAGCTCGTGGGCGCCGAAGAAGCAGGCAAA
>CAJMRZ010000117.1 GCA_905215945.1 uncultured bacterium
GCCGGCCAGCCTCTGCCCTTTGAGCAGGAGGACATGCCGGTCCGCAACCACGCCATGGAGTGCCGCATCAATGCCGAAACGCCGGACTTTCTGCCGTCCTGCGGAACGGTCACCGCGTTGCGTGTGCCGGGCGGTCCGCGCGTACGCTGGGATTCCGCCATGTTTACCGGTGCGAAAGTTCCGCCGTACTACGACTCCATGCTCGGCAAGCTCATCGTGTGCGCGCCCACGCGTGACGGTGCCATTCGCAAGATGCGCTCGGCCCTGGGCGAGCTCGTGATTGAGGGCGTGAGCGAAAACAGCGAGCTTCAGCTCGACGTGCTGGCAAACGACGAGTTCTTGTCGGGCATGTATCACACCGATCTGATGGGGCATCTCTATGCTGATGAATAGAAAAGCGAAGACGGTCAACGTCCTCGAGGGACCGATGACCGAGTCGTGCGCCGAGTTTCCCGCGCGCCACGTGTTTATCAAGTGCCCGGAGTGCCGCCGCGTGATCGATGAGGCGCGCCTGCACGACAACCTCGAGGTCTGTCCTCGTTGCGGCAAACACTTTCGCGTGAGCGGTCGCGCGCGCATGCGCATGACGGTCGACGAGGGCACGTTTGAGGAATGGGATGCCAATCTGGCGTCGGAGGACTTCCTCTCGTTTCCCGGCTATGCCGACAAGCTCAAGAGCGTGTGCGAGCGTTCGGGCGAGCGCGATGCCGTTGTGTGCGGCAGGGGCAAAATCTGCGGTTGCGATACCGCGCTCTTCTTTATGGACGCTAACTTTATGATGGGCTCGATGGGCTCCGTGGTGGGCGAGAAGATCTGTCGCGCATTTGAGCGTGCGACCGAGCTGGGATTGCCAGTTGTCGGCTTTACCGTTTCGGGCGGTGCGCGCATGCAAGAGGGCGTGACATCGCTTATGCAGATGGCCAAGATTTCTGCGGCGGTTAGGTGCCATAGCGAGGCGGGCGGCCTGTATATCACGGTGCTCACTGACCCCACGACCGGAGGCGTAACCGCGAGCTTTGCCATGGAGGGCGATATTATCCTGGCCGAGCCCGATGCCCTGACGGCATTTGCCGGCCCGCGCGTGATCGAGCAGAACATGCACAAGCGCCTGCCCAAGGGATTCCAGTGCTCCGAGTTTTTGCTGGAGCACGGCTTTTGCGATGCCGTTGTTCCGCGTGGCGAGATTGCGCTCACGGTAGGCGAGCTGCTGGCGCTGCACGAAGGGCACGCGCCCGGCCTGGGGGCACCGCATGAGATCGTGCATACGGGTCGTCGCGGCAAAAAGCTGGGACACTTGTTCAAGCGCTCGACCGCACCAAAAACCGCGCTCGAGATTGTCAAGCAGACCCGCTCGGCAGATCGCGCCACGGCAGGCGAGATGATCTCGCTGGGCCTGGATGGATTTGTGGAGCTGCACGGCGACCGCTACTTTGGCGACGACGCTGCTGTGGTGGCTGGCATTGGCTGGAAAGACGGGCGACCCGTGACGGTTATCGCCATCGAGCGCGGTACCACGACCAAAGAGCGCATGCGTCGCAACTTTGGTATGGCACATCCCGAGGGCTACCGCAAAGCGCGTCGCCTTATGCGCCAGGCCGAAAAGTTTGGTCGACCGGTTCTGTGTCTGGTTGATACTTCGGGCGCGTTTTGCGGCATCGGTGCCGAGGAGCGCGGCCAGGGCGAGGCGATTGCCCAGAATCTCATGGAGATGAGCGGCCTCAAGACGCCGATTGTCTCGGTGGTGACAGGCGAGGGCGGCTCTGGTGGCGCGCTGGCGCTGTCCGTGGCCGACCGCATCCTGATGCTCTCGAGCTCGGCCTATTCGGTCGTGAGCCCCGAGGCCTGTGCGTCGATTCTGTGGAAGGATACCGAGCGCGCGGATGAGGCCGCCGAGGCGCTTAAGCTCACGGCCCCCGATCTGTTGGCGCTCGGCATCATCGACGGCATTGTTGACGATAGGGGCCTGTCGCATGAGGAGATCGCCGGCGCCGTCATGTCCTCGGCATTTGATGCCTTCGATACGCTTGGGCGGCTCGACGACGCGACCCTCACAAACCTCCGCTACGAAAAGTACCGCGCAATCGGTCAGTACCGCACGATGTGATAAAGGGACAGCCCACATGTCACATTGGGAAAGGCGTTCCATGCCACAAGTTTCTAACACCTCGTTTACAACGTCGGTTTCATCAAACGCCATGGCCGTGGTGGACTATCTGTCCAAAAGCATGATGTCGGCGCTGCCCTTTATTGTCTGCGCGGCGTTGTTCCGCACCGTCGCCGTCATTATGGGCGAAGGCATGCTGGGCCTGTGGTCTGCCGATTCCGAAATCTATCGCCTGTTCTACAGTTGGCTCTATAACGCCGGTTACTACTTTTTGCCCATTTATCTTGGTTGGGCGGCCGCCCGCCAGCTCGGTTGCTCGGAGCAGCTGGGCATGATGCTGGGCGGCGTATTGATTGCGCCCGATCTGCTTAAGCTCGTCGATGCCGCATCGACGACGGGGACATCGATGACTTCCGTGTATGGTCTGCTTCCCGCGCCGGTCAACGATTACACGACGACTGTTATTCCGGTTCTCATCTCGGTGCCCGTGCTATGGCGAGTGGAGTGTTTCTTTTCGCGCGTTATCCCTAAGGCCGTGGCGTTTTCGTTCGTTCCGTTTGCGACCATGCTTGTCATGGTTCCGGTTTCGCTGTGTATTACGGCACCGGCGGGCAGCTATCTGGGCATGCTGTTGGGCCAGCTTATGTTTATGCTTGGCAATTCCGGTGGCATCGTGTCGCTGCTCACGCTCATGGGGCTTGCCGCGGGCTGGGAGTTCCTTAAGATCGCGGGCGTCAGCAACGTTGTCCTATCGCTCGCCTATGCGCAGTTTATGAGTGTGGGAACGGATTCGTGCATTCTGATCGCCGCGACGATGGCAACGTTCGCCGTTTGGGGCATGCCCTTTGGCGCATCGCTCCGCGTTGCGGATAAGGACGAGAAGGCACTCATGCTGGGCTATTCAATCTCGGGTGTTCTTGGCGGCGTAAGCGAGCCGGCGCTGTACGGTTGCGGCTTTAAATATGGCAGGTGCCTGACGTGCATGGCCATTGGCGGCGCCGTCGGAGGCCTTGTTGCGGCCGTGGGCCACGTTACGGCCTATACCATCGGCATGACGAATGTCCTCATGGTCATTGGCTTTGCCACGGGCGGCATCTCGAACCTGCTGTGGTGCTGCGCTGCCGGCGGTATGGCATTTGCGGTGTCTGCGGCGCTGAGCTACTGCTTTGGCGTGGTTCCGGCGAAGGGGCAGGCGACGGGGGACGGAGCCGATTCGCTCGAAACAGTGGCGAGCGCTGCTGAAGTAAGCGCATAAACCTGTGCGACAAAAGGACGATCCCTTTGTCGTGTTCCAAGGCCGTGGCTCGTGTGGGCTGCGGCCTTTTGTATCTTGAGGACAAAGTGGCTACACTACAATCCGTTTGAGCAATAGATATATAGGTAGTACCGTGGGGGCGGATGTAGATGGTCGAGTGGATTGTTAAGCGCGCACAGGGCGATCGTGCGCGTGTGGGCACGTTAGCGGGCATGGTGTGTATTGTCGCCAATGTTGCGCTTTGTGCTGCGAAGGGCGCAATTGGTGTGATTTCGGGATCGGTTTCGATTGTGGCGGATGCCATGAACAACCTGTCCGATGCCAGCTCGAATATCGTGAGCGTGCTGGGCTTTAAGCTGGCGAGCAAGCCGGCCGACCCCGAGCATCCTTACGGCCACGGTCGCTACGAGTATCTCTCGGGTCTGGTCGTGGCGGCACTCGTGCTGCTGATTGGCGTTGAGCTGGTGAAGTCCTCGGTCGAGCGCGTCATCCACCCCGAACCTGTCGAGTTCTCGCTTGCCCTGGTGGCAGTTCTAGTGCTTTCGATGGTCGTAAAGCTTTGGATGGCGGCCCTCAACCAAAAGCTCGGCGACCGTATCGAGTCCGAGACACTGCATGCGACGGCTCAGGATTCCAAGAACGATGTCCTTGCCACGGGTGCCGTGCTGGCGTGCGCAGTTGTTTCGCAGGTGACGGGCATCAATCTTGACGCTTGGGTCGGCCTTGCCGTTGGTGCTTATATTGGCTGGAGCGGTTTTGAACTCATCCAGGATACGGTGAGCCCGCTTTTGGGCCAGACGCCCGATCCTAAGCTGGTCAAGCACATTCGAGACAAGATCATGAGCTATCCCGGCGTTTTGGGCGTTCACGATTTGATGGTTCACGACTACGGCCCGGGCAGGAAGTTCGCAAGCGCTCACGCCGAGATGGCAGCCGAGGCCAGCCCGCTGGAAAGTCACGACACGCTCGATAACATCGAGCAGTCGTTTAGGAACGAAGACGGCATGATTGTCACACTTCACTACGACCCCATCGTGACCGACGATCCAAAGGTGGCAAGCATGCGTTTGCGCATTAACGCCATGGCTCAACAAATCGATAGCCGCCTTTCGATTCACGACCTTCGCTGTGTGCCGGGTCCTACGCACACCAACGTGATCTTTGACTGCGTGCGTCCCTCGGATCTGCAGATGAGTGCCGAAGACTTAAAGCACGCGCTGGCACAACGGGTCGAATCGGAATATCCCAAGTCGATTGCCAAGATTACGATCGACGAAGACTACGTAGGGCATACCCACGAGTAGGGCTGTGCCGGCAAAGCAAGTTATACAGAAGGGGAGAATATGAAGAGGCTGTATCTGCTCCGCCACGGCCAGACGGAGTTCAACGTCAAGAAGCTGGTCCAGGGCCGCTGCGATTCGCCGCTGACCGATCTGGGCCGTCAGCAAGCCGGGATGGCAGCCGCATGGCTTAAGGGCCACGGCGTCGTCCCCGACAAAGTGGTCTCTTCGTCCTTAGGCCGAGCCATGGACACAGCTCAGCTCGTCGCATGCGAGCTCCTCGGCCCGGACGCAGCAGTCGAGCCCTGCGAAGGCATCATCGAGCGCTGCTACGGCACCTTCGAAGAAGGCCCGCACGACGCGCTACCCACCGACGTCTGGGACCCCGGCGAGGACTTGGTCCCCTTCGGAGGAGAAGGAAGCCATGCGCTGCAAGAGCGCATGGTAGGCACCCTCACCAATATCATGGGCGCCGAGGGCATAGAAACCCTCCTAGCAGTAAGCCACGGCAGCGCCAGCCGCCAATTCATCAAGGCTGCAGCCCCAGAGGGCTTCGAGCTCCCAACAAAACTCCCCAACTGCGCCATCATGATTTTCGATTTCGATGAGCAAAAGCCACAAGCAGAAGGCGAACCGTCCCAATGCAAGTTCACCCTCCAGCAAATAGTGGACCCCCAACAAAGTCATTAGCCTGGGCGAGCAGAGTTAGGCAGACATCAACGTGTCGTCTCCCGAGCTTGGCAGAGGGGCGGCGAAATATATTAAGTTTGTCGCGAGTTCCGCACGCAAAGGAAAGCACTTAATGTGCTTTCCGTCTTGCGCAGGACTGTAGAGCAG
>CAJMRZ010000118.1 GCA_905215945.1 uncultured bacterium
TCCTTCCGTCCTGCGGAAAGATTTGGGAGGTAAGCCCTGGGGCCTCCTGCGGTAACCGGGGAGGCCGAGGCTATTCGTCTTCTTGCTGCAAGTGCCTGGGGTTGGATGCGGCGTGCATTTTTGGGAGTATTCAGCAGCCGAGGGTGCCTGCATACTGGATTTTGGGCGAAAGGCAGGCGCCATGGGCCGCATCCTGTAAAAAAACGAGCGGCTCTAGAGGCGTTGGGACTCAGAATCGGGGCTTTCAGCGCAGTTTTGCACCCCCGCCCCGCGCCCGCGGACCCCGGGACGCTGAATACTCCGGAATTTGCACGGCGCCCCCTGGGGTACCGGTCGCGCGCGCAGACGTGGTGTAAGAGTGTCCTGAGGTCCGTCGCTGCAAGTCCCGATGTTACTCCTTCTTGAGACCGCGCTTCTCGACTATCTCGTCCACTATCTCCCTGGCGCGCCGCCCGAGCGCGCGGCGCCTCCCCTCTGTCGGGGCCGGCCTGTCCGCGGGCTCGGCGAAGCCCTCGGCGGCCGAGGCCTCGGAGAACACGCGCTGCTGGGACCACTGCCCCTCGGTCTCCATGAGGCTCGCGCACGTCAGGCGCAGCATCGACTCCCTCGAGGGGAAGGACTGCACGACCCTGTAGCGGCGCTTGATCTCGCGGTTGGCGCGCTCCTGGACGTTGTTGGTGCGGAGCTTGGCCCAGTGCGCCCTGGGGAAGGCCGTGAACGCCAGCGCGGAGTCCTCGGCCTGCTCGAAGACCTCGCCGGCCCTGGCGGACACCGACGCCACCCAGGGCGCCGCCTCGGCCCACACGCAGCGCGCGAGGTCGGGGTCGTCCTGGTAGACCGCGGCGTGCACGAGGTCCCTGACGGCCGCCTTGGAGTCCTCGGGCCTGCCCGAGCAGGCGCTCTGGAGGTTGCGCTGCAGGTGCGTCACGCAGCGCTGCCAGGCGCAGCCCTGGAACAGGCGCGAGACGGCGGCCACGAGCCCGGCGTGGCTGTCGGAGACCACGAGGCGGACGCCGGCCAGCCCGCGCTCGCGCAGCCCGCCGAGGAATGCCGCCCAGGAGTCCTCGCTCTCGGTGTCGACCACGTCGCAGCCCAGGAAGTGCTTGCGCCCGTCGGCGCCCAGCCCGATCGCGGTCACGACGCCCTGCGAGACGACCGACGAGCCGACCCTGCAGCTCATGTAGGTGGCGTCGAGCCACAGGTAGCAGCACGGCGTGCCCGACAGGTCGCGGCGGCGGAACTCCGCCACCGCGGCGTCGAGCTCGGAGCAGAGTCTCGAGACCTCCGAGCTCGACAGCGAGGATATGCCCAGCTTGGACGCCACGCGCTCGACCTTGCGGGTGGACACGCCGCACACGTACATCTCCTGCACGATGGCGGCCACCGAGGTGTCGACGCGCGACCATCGCGCGAGCATGCCCTCGGGGTAGTAGGTGCCGTGCCTGAGCTTGGGTATCTCGAGCTCCACGTCGCCCACGGCGGTCTTGAGCGACCTGGGGCGGTAGCCGTTGCGGCTGTTCTCCCTGCCGTCGCTGCGCTCGTTGCGGCTCGCGCCGCACATCTGCTGGGCCTCGGAGTCCATCAGCGCGTTCATCACGCCGCCCAGCACCCTGCACGCGAACTCGCGCGCGTCGCCGCACTCCTGCCAAAGCCTCGCCGCCTCGAGGGCCTCGTCGCGGCTGAGGCGCAGTACACTCTCTTCTTGGGGCATCGCCTTTCCTTCCATTCGTCACCTTCATTACTCCAACGACGAATTCTAGGCGGTGTCCCCTCCCTTTCAAGAAAGGGAAGAGGCGGGGCATGCCCCGCCTCTTACACCACATCTCTGCGCGCTACCGGGGTACCTGTGGGCAAAAAGCAACCGCCCCGCCGAAATATGCAATCGGCGGGGCGGTTTATGCAAAAATGCGGTTGTGGTACATTACAGCTCGCTACAGCTTGAATCCCAGGCAGGTTACTCGGCGCTCTTGAGGGCGCCGACCATGTCGATCTTATTGAGAGTTCGGTTGGTGGCGAGGTTGACGATGATCGTAAAGCCAAAGGAAAGCAGCACGGCGAGCACGTAGCTTAGCGGCTCGACCTCAACGTCAAAGTACAGCGACGGCATCTGCAGGATGTACGTAAAGCTCTCGGCCAGCAAGCCGCCCAGCGGAACGCCCAGCGCGGCGCCAATCGCCGTGAGGATCAACGTCTCCTTGTTGACGTAATGGTGCACCTCGCCACGGCGGAAGCCCAGCACCTTGATGGTCGCCAGCTCGCGTTCGCGCTCGGAGATATTCGTGTTGGACAGCGTAAACACCACCACAAACGATAGGCACGCCGCCATAAAGGTCACGAGCACCACGACGGAATTGATAATCGTAAAGCTCGCCTCGTAGTTCTCCCAATGCTCGGCCGTACTCGAAATCGTAAGCCAACCGTCGCTCTTAAGATTCTTGCTAAACGCAATCTGGTCGGCCGACGAGCCCTTAAGCAGCACAAAGACGCCGTTGAGGCGTGCGCTTCGACCGAACGCGCGCTCATAGGTGCCCTGCGTCATGTAAAGCGTGTTGCCCAGATAGTTAAGCGAAATGTCGCTGACTTTGACCTTGGCGACATTGAGCGACGAATCCTGGACGTGAGCCGTATCGCCCGGCTGAATCCCCAGCACCAGCTGTGAACTCTTACTCAGATACACGTCTCCGTCACGCAAAGACAGCGGCTCTTTGGACTCGTCCTCGAGGCGCACATAGTCGTCCAGGTCGTTCGTGCGGTCATCGGGCACCACGATCAGCTGCACGGTCTCGCTCTTGCCGCCAAACGTAAAGGTGACGTTGTCGGTCATAATCGGCAGCGTCGAAGTCACGGTCACGTCGGAATCCTTGGCTGCGCTTCGCTCGTCGAGCGCCGCGCACGTCTGCGAAAAATCGTCGGGATTGGCAACCGCCAGCAGGTCATAGCGCGTGATATGCCCATACTGCTTGGGCGAAAGCGCGACCGACGTGTCGCGAATACCCATACCGCAGATCACAAGCGCGGTGCAACCCGCAATGCCAAAGATGGTCATAAAGGCGCGCTTTTTATAGCGGAATAGGTTGCGTGCAGTGACCTTGTTCAAAAAGCCCATGCGGCGCCAAATAAAGCCGATGCGCTCAAGCAAGATGCGCGAGCCGGCACGCGGAGCCTTGGGACGCATGAGCGAGGCCGGGGTCTCGGCCATCTCGTGGCGGCAGGCGATAATCGTGGCGCCCACCACGCCCACGGCAAACAGCGCCACCGACACAATCGACGACACGATGTCGTACGAAAGCAGCATCTGGGGCAGCGAGTACATGTCGTCGAACACCGTAAACAGGAACAGCGGCAGGCCCACAAATCCGATGATGTTGCCGAGCACGCCACCGATCAGGCACGCCCACAGCGCGTAGTCCACGTATTTGGACAGGATACGTCCGCGCGAATAACCGAGCGCCTTATACAGGCCGATGAGCGTGCGCTCCTCCTCGACCATGCGCGTGGCGGTGGTAAGGCTGATGAGCACGGCGACGATAAAGAAGATGAACGGGAACACCGTGGCGATGGCCTCAATTGACGAGCTATCGCTCTCCACGCTCGAGTAGCTTGCGATATTGCCGCGGTCCTGGATGTACCAGGTGCATTCGCCCAGGTCAGAGAGCTCGGCGCGGGCATCGGCAAACTGCTGGTCGGCGGCGGCACGGCGCTGGTCCAGGTCGGCTTGCGCCTGCGCACGCTCGTCGCTGCCCTCGGCCATGCGATTGATGTTGTCCTGCTCAATCCCAAAGAGCATATTCGCCTGGCGCTCGGCCGCATCCAAGCTTGCCGGCGTGTCGACCGTCAGTTCCTGAGCGCGCGCTTTCTCACGCTCCTCGCGGATCTTCTCGATATTGCCCTTGACCTCATTGATCTTTGCCGCGTAGGAATCCGAATAGGAGTTGAGGCTCTTGGCTCCCTCGACGATCACGTGGACCGCGGAGTAGGAAGAAGATGTCGCGGCGTCCTCGCTCACATAGAACTTATAGTCCGCCGCCGAAGCAGCGCGAAAGGCGTTGACTGTCGAGTCGGAGCTCACATCAGTGGGGTCGAGGACCTCGGCCGTAATGGTGTAATCGCCCGCGGCAAACTGGTCCTTGGCGCTTTGATTGGACGAGCTCGCGTCATTGGCGGCAAAACTCACCGTATCGCCGATTTTCTTGCCCGATGCCTTCAGGAACTTCGAAGTCACCGCGACTTCATCAGCGCTCTCGGGCAAATCGCCGTTCACGAGCACCGGCTGATCGATGTTCTCCTTGGAGAGACTTTGCACGACCACGCGCTCGCGCGTTGTACCCACGGCGGTGTAGGCGGTCTCGGTGTAGATGCCCTCGGCCGTTTCGACGCCATCGACCTCTTGTATGGCGTCGAGATCATCGTCAGTCAGGCCATAGGTCGACTGCACGTTAATGTCATAGACATTTTGCTGGTCGAAGTAGGCATCAACCGAATCGCACAGGTCCTCGCAACCCGCCTTAAGGCCGCACATCACGCTCACGCCAAGCGCGGTGATGACCACGATTGACAAAAAGCGCTTAAGACTGCCTCGGATTGTGCGGTAGATGCCACGGCGAAAAACCGTCGGCACCATATCGTTTGAGCTTTGGGCAGTGCGGTAGGTCGTAAAATCCTGCTCGCGCTCCGTGTTCTGCGCGTCGCGGCGTAGGCTGTTTTGGCGGTCTTGGTCCATGGGCGCTACCACTCGATCGTCTCGATAGGCACGGGATTTTGCTGGACCGTCTCGCTCTCCACGCGACCGTTCTTAAAGCGGATCAGGCGATCGGCCATGGGCGCCAGCGCGGAGTTGTGGGTGATGATGATGACCGTAATGCCCTGCTTGCGGCAAGTGTCCTGCAGCAGCTGCAAGATCTGCTTGCCGGTTTTATAGTCAAGTGCGCCCGTGGGCTCGTCGCACAAAAGCAGCTTGGGGTTCTTTGCCAGCGCGCGGGCAATGGACACGCGCTGCTGCTCGCCGCCCGAAAGCTGCGCGGGGAAGTTGGCGAGGCGCTCACCCAAGCCAACCTGGCAAAGCGTTTGCTCGGCATCGAGCGAATCGGGGCAGATTTGCGCCGCAAGCTCAACATTTTCGAGCGCCGTCAGGTTGGGGACCAGATTGTAGAACTGGAAGACAAAGCCGACGTCGGCACGACGGTATTCCACGAGCTGCGCCTCGTTGGCAGCGCTCACGTCACGCCCGTCCACCGTCACGGTGCCGGAAGTTACCGTGTCCATACCGCCCAGGATGTTGAGCGCCGTGGTCTTGCCGGCACCCGAGGCGCCCAGGATAATGGCGAGCTCACCGCGCTCAACGGTAAAGCTCGCGCCGTCGAGCGCATGGATGCGGGCATCGCCCTCGCCGTATGCTTTGATGACGTCTTTGAATTCGAT
>CAJMRZ010000119.1 GCA_905215945.1 uncultured bacterium
CACCACACGCGAGGCCAGCGACGCTATCATCGAACGCTGCGTCGAGCTGCTGGCTGGCGGCGGCATCGTCGCCATCAAGGGTCTGGGCGGATTCCACCTGGCCTGCAATGCCACCAACGAACAGGCGGTGTGCGAGTTGCGCCGTCGCAAGCGTCGCAGCAACAAGCCGCTTGCCGTTATGGTACGCGGCCTTGCCGACGCCGAGCGCCTGTGTCGCATCGATGGCGTTGAGCGCGACCTGCTGGCCGGCAGCGTTCGTCCCATCGTGCTGCTGCGTCGGCGCACTGTTGGCGAGGGCAACGGCGGTTCCCCCGACATCCTCGCCCTCGCGCCATCTGTCGCGCACGACTTGCCCGAGCTCGGCGTCATGCTCCCCTACACCCCACTTCAACATTTGCTGCTCGCCGCGGCTGCAGCGCACGGTATGCGCGCAATCGTCATGACCAGCGGAAACCTGAGCGAAGAGCCCATCGAGACCGACGATACCCTTGCATGGGAGCACCTGGTTGCCGCCGGCATCGCCGATGCGCTGCTCGGTAACGACCGCGCGATTCTGTCGCGCTACGACGACTCCGTGGTACGCGTGGTCGACGGCGACGCCATGCCTGTGCGTCGTGCACGCGGATATGCGCCGCAACCGCTGTCGTTGCCGGCGCTCGACGGCACCACGCCCTGCGTACTCGCCTGCGGGCCGCAGCAAAAAGCCACGATTGCACTCACTCGCACGGACTCGGACGGTCATACGACCTGTTTTGTGTCGCAGCATATCGGCGATGTCGAAAACGGCGCGACTTTCGATGCTTGGAGCGCCGCGCGCTCGCGTCTGGAAAACCTCTTTGACCTGGCGCCTGCCGCCTTGGCATGCGACATGCATCCCAGCTATCTGTCGAGCCAATGGGCGCGCGAGCACGATCTGCCGCTTATCGAAGTCCAGCACCACCATGCGCACATCGCGAGCGTAATGGCAGAGGCGATTGTCGCAGGCCGGCTTGCGCCCGATGCACGCGTCCTCGGCATCGCCTTCGACGGCACGGGCGCCGGCACCGATGGCACCATATGGGGCGGTGAGTTTCTTGTCGCCCGTCTCACCGATTTTGAGCGCGTCGCGCATCTGCGCGCCTGGGCGCTTCCCGGTGGCGCCGCATCCGTACACGATGCCCGCCGCAACGCCTTTGCCCTGCTCAGCGAGCTCGACCTGCTCGAGCACCCGGGAGCCGCGGGGCTCTTGAACAGCCTTGACGAGCAAACGCGCAGCATAACGGCAACGATGATCGAGCGCGGCATCAACAGTCCGCGCACCAGCAGCATGGGTCGCCTGTTTGATGTCGCAGCCGCGATTTTGGGCATTTGCGGCCAGGCAACCTACGAGGGCGAACCCGCCATCGAGCTCGAAGCCGCCGCCTGGCGCGCGCTCGACAGCGAAATCGCCCGTTTTCCAGACGACAGCGCCGGCTATTTCGCATCTGGCCCATCGTGGTTGGACGGCCCTTATGTTCTGGACCAGAAAGCACTCTTTGAGGCACTTTTGGAGGGAATTGAAGCCGGGGCGCCCGTCGACAGGCTCGCACTCGACTTCCATGTCTCCGTCGCGCGCTCCTCGGCACGCATCGCCAGCGATATCTGCGGGCGCGAAGGCATCGACACCGTCGCACTCTCGGGCGGCGTGTTCATGAACCGACTTCTGCTCCAGCTCCTCACCCGCGAGCTCAAAAGCGCGGGCCTTACCGTCCTCGTCCCCCATACCGTGCCCGTCAACGACGGCTGCATCGCCTACGGTCAGGCGGCGGTCGCAAGCGCTCGTCTTGCGCAGATTGCATCGCAGTAGCTCGCTCTCGCACGCCGCCGTGCCCAGCCGTCTCACAGGCGTAACGCGTTTGCCCGCGAACCCCGCGAGCGCTACCATCAACTGATGGATTATTAAGCGCCCATCCAGCGCAAAGCGTCTAAAAGGGGAACAATATGTGCCTTGCCGTTCCCGGTAAAGTAGTCAAACGCGACGACGACCTCAAGGCCACCGTCGACATGATGGGCATCGAGCGCCCCGTGTCGCTGCGACTCGTGCCGACGGCGCAGGTTGGCGACTATATTCTCGTACACGCCGGCTTTGGCATCCAGATTGTCGACGAGCAGGAAGCACAGGAAACGCTCGAGCTTGTTAATGCCATGTCCGAGCTGGTCGAAGAAGACCAGCTGACCACCAACCCGGCGGAGGCTTACTAGTGGCGCCCGAGCAGCCGGCGCGCTCCGGTATCGACTTTTCGGCATTTCGCGATTCCAAGCTGGCCCGCGAGCTCATCGAACGCATCCATGAACTCGTCGGCGACCGCACCATCAACCTTATGGAAGTCTGCGGCACGCACACCGTGAGCATCGGCCGCTATGGCTTTCGCTCCATTATGCCGGCCGGGCTCAAGCTGCTGAGCGGCCCGGGCTGCCCCGTCTGCGTTACCGCCAACCGCGACATCGACCACGCGATCGCGCTCGCCAACATAGACGGCGCCATCATCACCACCTTTGGCGACATGATGCGCGTGCCCGGATCGTCCACCTCGCTCGCTGCGCAAAAGGCGGCAGGGCGCGACATCCGCATCGTCTACTCCCCACTCGACGCGCTCGACATTGCCGAGCAAAACCCCGATCGCCCGGTCATTTTTATGGGCGTGGGCTTTGAGACTACGACGCCCACCATCGCCGCCGCCATCTTGGAGGCCGAGGCGCGCGGGCTTTTGAACTTTTCGGTCTATTGCGCCCACAAGACCACGCCGCCGGCGTTGCGTGCCATCGCCAACGATCCCGAGACCACCATCGACGGCTTTATCCTGCCGGGCCACGTCGCCACCATCACGGGCTTGGCGCCCTTTAGCTTTTTGGTCGACGAATTCAGTACCCCGGGCGTGGTCACGGGATTTGAGCCGGTCGATATCCTGCAGGGCATCTGCATGCTGGTCCAGATGGTTGTCGAGGACAGGCCCGCGATCGACAACGCCTACCGCCGTGGCGTCAACGCAGACGGCAACCCCGTGGCGCGCCAGCTGGTCGAGCAGGTGTTTGAGCCATGCGACACCACGTGGCGCGGGCTGGGGCCGATTGGCAACTCGGGTCTTTCTATCCGCCCCGAGTTCTCGCGCTTTGATGCCCGCGCTCGCTTTGACGTGCCCGTTGAGGCGACGGTCGAGCCGCGTGGATGCCGCTGCGGCGATGTGCTGCGCGGGGCCATTACGCCGAGCGACTGCCCTCTGTTCGGCCACGCTTGTACACCCGAGCATCCCGTCGGCCCGTGCATGGTGAGCTCCGAGGGCAGCTGCGCGGCGTACTACCGCTACCGCAACTAGCCCGGACGCACCCGCACACCGGCACCACCCACGATTGGAGTTTTCGATATGTCCCGTACTGCCACCGATAGCACCGTCCTGTTGGGCCACGGCTCTGGCGGTCAGATGATGAAGCGCATCATCGATGAGGTCTTTCTGGATGCCTTTGGGTCGCCCGAGCTGCTCGAGGGCAACGACGCCGGCGTCGCCGCGCTGCCCGCGAGCGGGCGCATCGCCATGTCGACCGACAGCTTTGTAGTCTCGCCGCAGTTCTTCCCCGGCGGCAATATCGGCCGCCTCGCCGTATGCGGAACCGTCAACGACGTCGCGACCTCGGGCGCCAACGTGCGCTACCTGTCGTGCGGCTTTATCCTCGAAGAGGGCTATCCCATGGATAAGCTCCGCCAGATTGTGCAGACGATGGCCGAGACGGCGCGCGAGGCGGGCGTGTCCATAATCACGGGCGACACCAAGGTGGTCGAGCGCGGCGGGGCCGACGGCGTCTATATCAACACCGCCGGCGTGGGCGAAGTGCCCGCGGGTGTGGCGCTCAGTGGCGCAAACTGCCAGCCCGGCGATGTCATCCTGGTCTCGGGTACACTGGGCGACCACGGCATCGCTATCATGAGCCAACGCGAGGGTCTGGCGTTTTCGAGCACCATCGAAAGCGACGCCGCGCCGCTCAACCACCTGATTGCCGATGTGCTTTCCGCAGCACCCGACACACGCTGCTTCCGCGACCCCACGCGCGGTGGCCTGGCGTCCACACTCAACGAGTTTTCCCAGGCCAGCGGTGTTGCCATGGAGGTCGACGAGGATGCCGTGCCCGTGCGTCCCGACGTGCAGGCCGCCTGCGAGATGCTCGGCTACGATGTGCTGCAGGTGGCAAACGAGGGCAAGATGGTTGCCGTGGTGCCGGCCGAGCAAGCCGATGCCGCGCTAACCGCCATGCGCGCCGCGCGCTACGGCGAGAATGCCGCCATCATCGGTCGCGTGCTGCCACTTGCCGAGGGCTCCCGTCCCGCCGTGCGCGTGCGCACCGGCTGGGGCTCGACCCGCATCCTCGACATGCTCGTAGGAGAGCAGCTGCCGAGAATTTGCTAGGGCGGAATCGCATGATTGGCGCGATGCGGCTTGATATCCCTGGAGATGTTCAGATTCCAAGCACGCCCAACGCGGAAGCCCAGTATTATGAGGTGCGTTTTGAAACCCAATGACGGGAGCTTTCATGGCAGCAGCTTTTTCCCATGCGATCTTTGACCTGGACGGCACCATCCTCAACACGCTCGAGGACCTGGCGGCCGCCGGCAACCATACCTGCGAGGCGCACGGCTGGCCCACGTTTGCCGTTGACGAGTACCGCTACAAGGTGGGAAACGGCATGCTCAAGCTGGTTGAGCGCTTTATGCCCGCCGAGTACGCGGGCGACGGCCGTATGTTTGAGCAGACGCTTGCCGAGTTTAGGGCTTATTACGGCGAGCACAAGGAGGACCACACCGCCCCCTATGCCGGCACAATCGAGATGCTCGACCGCCTGCGTGCCGCGGGCGTGCAGCTTGCCGTGCTCACCAACAAGGACCACATCTCGGCGGCTCCGCTTATCGAGAAGTATTTTGGTTCCGAGCGCTTTGCGCTGGTACAGGGCCGTGTCGATGCGTTTCCGCCCAAGCCCGAAGCACCCGTCACGCTGCATGTGATGGAGGAGCTGGGCGCCGATCCGGCAACCACACTCTATGTGGGCGATTCCAATGTCGATATCCTAACCGGCCACAACGCCGGCCTTAAGAGCGCGGGCGTCAGCTGGGGCTTCCGCGGCCGCGCAGAGCTGGAGGCAGCCGGCGCCGACTACGTGGTGGACAGCCAGGCAGAGCTCGCGGCGCTGATTCTGGGCGAGTAACCGCTCACCCCTCCCACGGGTAGCTAATGTGGGACGGGACTCTTTTAGCCGCCCCCTGCACCAAAGGAGTGTCCCCCAAGTGCCGCCTTCGGCAGCGATGGCAACGCCACGGGTACAAGCGCCACTTTAGGCCAGCCAAGGGAACGCCGTTGTTTTGGCAACGACAGCGAAAGCCCGCCAGAGCGAGCAAGGTGCCTTGAAACAA
>CAJMRZ010000120.1 GCA_905215945.1 uncultured bacterium
GGTCGACGGCAAAGATGGCCCCATCCGCAACCATCCCGAGGCGAGCGTTACCGACCTGCCTGGCATTTACTCCCTGTCGCCGTACACAGGCGAAGAGGTCGTGAGTCGTCAGTTCATCCTCGACGAGCGCCCGGATGCCATCATCGACATCATTGACGCCACCAACATTGAGCGCAATCTGTACCTGACGCTGCAGCTTATGGAGCTCGACCGCCCCATGGTCATCGCGCTCAACATGATGGACGAGGTGACGGCCAACGGCGGCGCCGTGGACGTCAACCTGCTCGAGAGCCTGTTGGGCGTGCCTGTTGTCCCCATTAGCGCTGCCCGCAACGAGGGCATTGGCGAGTTGGTGGATCATGCCTTGCACGTGGCGCGGTTCCGCGAGCGCCCCGGTCGCCTGGACTTCTGCGCGCCCGATGGTCCAGACGGCGGCGCGCTGCATCGCTGCATTCACGGCATCGCCAACCTTATCGAGGACCATGCCGCGACGGCGCACATTCCCGTGCGTTTTGCGGCGACCAAGCTGGTTGAGGGCGACGAGCTGGTGACCGAGGCGCTTCATCTGGACCGTAACGAACTTGACGCCATCGAGCACATCATTACCCAGATGGAGGGCGAGGCCGGCACCGACCGCCTGTCCGCGCTGGCCGATATGCGCTTTAGCTTTATCGGCGACGTGTGTGGGCGTTGCGTCGTCAAGCCGCACGAGAGCCGCGAGCACGTGCGCTCCGTCAAGATCGACCGCATCCTGACAGGTCGTTACACAGCCATTCCGGCGTTCCTGGTGATCATGGGCCTCGTCTTTTGGCTGACGTTTGGCGTGATCGGCGCGGCGTTGCAGGGACTCATGGAGGACGGCATCGCTGCCGTCATCGCCTCGGCCGATGCGGGCCTCAAGGCGTTCGGCACCAACGACGTGGTGCGCTCGCTGGCTGTCGACGGCGTGCTTACGGGTGTGGGCAGCGTGCTGACCTTCCTACCGATTATCGTCGTGCTCTTCTTGTTCCTCTCCATTCTGGAAGACTCGGGCTACATGGCGCGCGTGGCCTTTGTCATGGATAAGGTGCTGCGTCGTTTTGGCCTGTCGGGCCGCAGCTTTGTGCCCATGCTCGTCGGTTTTGGCTGCACCGTGCCGGCTATCATGTCGACCCGTACGCTCCCATCCGAGCACGACCGCAAGATGACGGTCATGCTCACGCCGTTCATGAGCTGTTCGGCCAAGTTGCCGGTCTACGGCCTGCTGTGCGGGGCGTTTTTCCCGCAGGCGACGGTTCCCGCCATGGTCTCGCTCTATCTGATCGGTATCGTGGTCGGCTGCATTGCCGCCCTGGTGCTCAACCGCACGGCATTTAAGGGCGACCCGGTGCCGTTTATCATGGAGCTCCCCAATTACCGCCTGCCGAGCGTCAAGACGACGGTGATGCTGGCATGGGATAAGGCCAAAGACTTTATTACCAAGGCCTTTACCATTATCTTTGCCGCTACCGTGGTCATCTGGTTCCTGCAGACGTTCGATATTCGCTTTAACGTGGTCGCCGATCAGTCGCAGAGTCTACTTGCCGGTCTGGGTAGCATTATCGCGCCGGTGCTGGCCCCGCTCGGTTTTGGCGACTGGCGCGCCTCGACGGCGCTCGTCACGGGGCTCATCGCCAAGGAGAGCGTCATCTCGACCCTCACGGTGCTTTTGGGCGCAACGTCGCCCGCGGCGCTGTCAACCATGTTTTCGCCGTTTACCGCCTACGTGTTCTTGGTCTTTACGCTGCTGTACCCGCCCTGTGTGGCAGCCATCGGCGCTGTCAAGAGCGAGTTGGGCGCGCGCTATGCCGTGGCCGTATTCGCGTTTCAAGTGACGGTCGCCTGGATCGTGGCGTTTGTCGTGCATTCGGCGGGCATATTGCTGGGGTTGGCATAGTTATGTATTGACGGCGCAACCTCTGTGTATCGAATTGTTTTCGGCCCTGCATCTGTTGCTGACGGATGCGGGGCCGTTGCTATATAATCGCCTCCGCTCAAAACGATTGGAGACGTTATATATGACTCAGACAAGGCAAGACAGCATCACGCTCAAGCAGTGGCTCCCACTCGTCGGGCTCACCTGCTGTGCGTTCGTGTTCAACACGTCGGAGTTTATGCCCATCGGCCTGCTGACCGACATCGCCGCATCGTTTTCGCTCACCGAGGCCCAAGCTGGCATCATGATCTCGGTCTACGCCTGGGGCGTCATGCTGCTGTCGCTGCCACTCATGGTGTTTGCCTCGCGCTTTGAGTTCAAGCGGATGCTGCTGGGCGTGCTGGCCGTGTTTTCGTTGGGTCAGTTCCTGTCCGCCGTGGCGCCCACCTATCCCATCCTGGTCTGCGCGCGCCTGGTGGTCGCTTGCGCACATGCCGTGTTCTGGTCAGTCGCCTCGATTATGGCGTCGCGCCTGGTTGACACACGTCACGGGGCGCTCGCCATCAGCATGATCGCTACGGGCTCGTCCATCGCGCAGATTTTTGGCCTGCCGATCGGCCGCGCCATCGGGCTGGCCGTGGGCTGGCGCATGACATTCGCCGTGGTCGGTGCCTTCTCTGCCGCCGCGGTGGTGTACCAAGCCGCGGTGTTTCCGGCTATGCCGGCGGGTGAGCGCTTTACCGTCAAACAGCTGCCCGTGCTGCTCAAGAACCCGTTCCTGATCGCGCTCTACGCGGTCACGGTCTTTATGGCAACCGGCTATTATGCGGGTTACAGCTATATCGAGCCGTTCCTGGCGCAGGTCGCGCACGTCGACGCAAGCGCTATTACCATGACGCTGACGGCGTTCGGCTGCTCTGGTCTGCTCGGAAGCTGGCTGTTCGGCCGTCTGTTCGATGGGCATCGCTTCCCGTTCTTGGCTATCACGCTCTCCGGCGTGCCGGTGGCCCTGCTGCTCATGGGGCCGGCCGCATCGTCGCTCGTGACAGTGCTTGCCGTCTGCGCACTGTGGGGTTGCTGCGCCACGGCCTTTAACGTGGCGTTTCAGGCCGAGCTCATCAAGTACACACCGGCGGATTCGTCGGCCGTCGCCATGTCGATCTTCTCGGGCCTGTTCAATCTGGGTATCGGCACGGGCACCGCAATCGGTGGCGCCGTGGTTTCGGGTCCCGGTATCGCTTGGATTGGCTTCGCGGGCGGGGCGATTACCGTCGTGGGCGTCATCCTCGCCATCACGGTGCTGTTCCCGGCCATACGCCGCGCAAAGCCCGTCGCCTAATCACGTCCCCTCATCAGCTGCGGTGGAATAGCTCCTGTTTAAGGCCTCTGAAGGCCCAAGCAGGAATTATTTCACCGCAACTTATTTTGGGGGAGGGGATACGCGGCGGGCATACAATGGATGTCGTTGTGTTGAGCTTACCGGGAGGTTGCTATGTGGGCATACGAGACGACGTTCTATCAGATCTATCCGCTGGGCTTTTGCGGAGCTCCGCGCGAAAACGCCGCGCCCGTTGCCGAAGATGAGCTCGCCCAGGCTGCCAACGCCGCGCCCAACCCTGATGCTCCTATCATGAAAATCGCCCAATGGGCCGACTACCTGCAAGAACTCGGTATTGGCGCTGTGCTGATCAACCCACCGCTCGAGTCTGATAGCCACGGCTATGATACGCGCAGCCTGCGCCATATCGACCGTCGCCTGGGTGGGGATGCCGATTTTGCCGCTGTATGCGAGACGCTGCACGCCCATGGCATCCGCGTGGTGCTCGATGCGGTCTTCAACCATGTGGGCCGTGGCTTTTGGGCCTTCCGCGATGTGCAGGAGCGCAAGTGGGATTCGCCCTACAAGGATTGGTTCCACATCAGCTTTGACGGCGACTCCTGCTATGGCGATGGCTTTTGGTACGAGGGCTGGGAAGGCCATTTTGAGCTCGTGAAGCTCAACCTGCAAAACCCCGCCGTGGTCGATTACCTGCTCGAGTCCGTGCGCCGTTGGGCCGACGTCTTTGGCGTCGACGGTCTGCGCCTGGACGTTGCCTATATGCTCGACCGCGACTTTATGCGCCGCCTGCACGCCTTTGCCCGTGAGCTCAAGCCCGACTTTGTGCTGATCGGCGAGACGCTCCACGGCGACTACAACCAGATCGTCAACGACGAGATGCTCGACTCCTGCACCAACTACGAGTGCTACAAGGGCCTGTACTCCAGCTTTAACTCGGTCAATATGTTCGAGATCGCGCACTCGCTGCACCGCCAGTTTGGCGGTGACCCGTGGTGCATTTATCGCGGCAAGCATCTGCTGTCGTTTGTCGACAACCACGACGTGCCGCGCCTGGCAAGCATCCTCACCGACAAGTCGTGCCTGCGCCCCGCTTATGGCATGCTCTTTGGCATGCCGGGCATTCCGTGCGTCTACTATGGCAGCGAGTGGGGGATTCCTGGCGAAAAGGGCGGCCCCGATGGTGACTGGGCGCTGCGACCTGCGCTCGATGAGCCTGCGCCCAACGAGCTGACGGCCTTCATCAAGCAGCTCACGCACCTGCGCTCGGCCGACGACGCGGCGGCCCGTGCTCTCAACTACGGTGCCTATCGCAACGTGGTGATTCAGAACAAGCAGCTGCTGTTCGAGCGCGCCTGCGACGACGCGACGGTGCTCGTGGCGGTCAATGCCGTGAACGAGCCCTATACCTTTGGAGCCGGCGAGCTCAACGGCTCCTTTGCCGACCTACTTGCCGACGATGCGCCCACGGTCGAGCTTACGGGTACCCTCGAGCTTGCACCCTATGAGGTGCGCTATCTACTGAGGGCCTAGCCCATGCCTGTGTCCGACGAGGGCTATCAACATATTGAGCATGGGTTTGAACCCGTGTTTGACGAGCGCTCGCGCGTTTTGGTGCTCGGATCGTTTCCCTCGGTGCTTTCGCGCGCCAACGCCTTTTATTACGGCAACCCTCAGAATCGCTTTTGGCGTGTGATGGCCGTGTGCCTCGGTGCGCCCGTGCCGCCCAACGAGGGAGACTCTTTGGCGAGCGGCGAGCCCGCGACGCTCGACGCCTCGGTTGCTGCCAAGCGATCCATGCTGCTTAACGGTGGCGTAGCCCTGTGGGATGTGATCGAGAGCTGCGACATTAAGGGCTCGAGTGACGCTAGCATCAAAAACGTTGTGCCGGCACATATTGAACGCATTGTGGATGCCACGCCGATCGAGATCGTTGTCTGCAACGGCGGCACGGCCGGACGGCTCTACAAACGCTATCTACAAGAGCGGACGGGGCTACCCGCCATCGTGCTGCCGTCGACGAGTCCTGCCAACGCGGCGTGGCGTTTGGAGCGGCTTGTCGAGCGTTGGAGTGAAGCCGTTGACTGGGCAGCTCATTAATTTAGATTATTGATTGAGTGCGGGCGCCGAGGTGTTTCAGAACGCCTCGCCAGATCGGCACGGGCACGG
>CAJMRZ010000121.1 GCA_905215945.1 uncultured bacterium
GGGGGGAGGGGGCTGAGGGGCGGGCGATGCCGTTACCCGCCGGTTAGTGGCGACCGTGGTGGCGGAGCTTGTCGATGGTGGAGTCGGTGCTTCGGCTGCGGGCTTCGGCGGCGCGGTCGCGGGTTTCGGCGGCGGTTTGGCGCTGGCGGCGGTAATCGATCATGCCTTGGATGATGGGCTTGCCAAAGCTCACGACATCATCGTTGTAGATGGCGGTTCGGGCTGCGAGGAGGCAGTCGGAAAAGTCCATATGGGTCTTGCCAAAGAGTTTGACGGCAAGGGCGACAACGGTGGGCTCGTCGACCATGACGTCATCGAGCAGCCTTTTCATGGCCGCAGCAATCTCAACGCGGGGAACCTTATAGACGTCGCGCAGCGTGACCACGACGCGCGTGATGATTTCGGGATAGACACGAGCGGTGCGCGTGGCGATGACCTTGGCGGCGCGCGGTGACAGAACTTCGTCGTCGTCAAGCAGGTAGCGTAGGATGACGGTCTCGTCGATGATGGTGCTACTCATGGATATCTACTTCCTCGGGACCCAAAATCGAATCGTCGCTTTCTGTGGCAAGGTATTCAATCCAGGCATTGCGCTCCTCGGAGCGGCGATTGGGGTCCCCATATGCTTTGAGCGATCCATAGGCGGCGGTGCCGTCCTTTGAGCGCACGGCGACCGGCTGAAAGGGGAGCTTGCGCATCAAAATGCTTTGCGCGACGAATAGACGGACAGCCTCGGCAAGCGATGTGCCCATGGCGTCGTAGAGGCGCTCGGCATGCTGTTTGTCCTCTTCGCGAATGCGCACCTGCAGGATGGCTCGTTTTTGAGTCGATGACATCACTGGCCTCCCTTAATGAGCGTGCAATATGAATAGTCAAATACAGCAACGGCTAATAATAGCCAATTTTATAACAACTACTTTATTGCACTAGAGTAATTGAGTCTGAACAATATTACAAACGTACTACATCCTTCAGAAGCGAGCGTGAAATCTTTCTTGGTTATACGCGCGTAATACACTCACCTTTATAGCTTCTAGAGAATAATTCCAAGCAGCCAAAACCCCTGCAATACACCCGTATTGCAGGGCCTATGCTCAAGTTTGCCACCTGCAACTGCGTATATTTAACCTGTATATCGTTGGAGGAATTCTATCGAAGCGCCTGTTTCGCCGCATGCGCTCGATACGCCGATGCCGGACCACGCGCGGTCCGGGGCAACGTCGACAGGGTCTCTTCGACATGGGATTCAGGAGGGAGTGAACAACATGGGCAATAAACGAGTCGTGGCTGATTCTTCACGCTGCATTGGGTGCCAAACCTGTATGGCGGCGTGCATCGAGGCACACGATATTCCCGGCAACATCGCCGCACCTCGCTTGCGCGTAACGCGCACCTACGAGATCTCCGCGCCGGTGGCATGTCACCACTGCGAGGACGCTCCGTGCGCGAAGGCTTGTCCTACGGGCGCCTTGTTCTTTGATCCAAAGAACCATCGCATCGGCGTCAACGAGGACAACTGCATCGGCTGCAAGAGCTGCGTCATGGCATGCCCCTTTGGCGCCGTGAGCGTGGCGACCACGCAGGTCCCCGTCTTGATGGGTGACGTGCGCGTGGGTTCGCAGACTAAGAGCTTCGTGCTCAAGTGCGACCTGTGCGTGGACCGTCCCGGCGGCCCGGCGTGCGCCGAGGCGTGCCCGACCAAGGGCCTCACCCTGGTGGACGAGGAGCGTCTGGCAGAACTGACTGCCGAGCGTGCCCGCGCCACCATCGAAAACGAGGCGTAAGCGTCGGGGCGACAAGCCCAATGATTGTCAAATACGTACCGAGTAATCGGTAGCAGAGAAAGGAAGGAGGGTGTCATGGAGAAGCATAAAGTGATCTGCCCGTATTGCGGCGCCGGTTGCCAGTTTAACCTCTTGGTCCAAAACGGCCAGGTCGTGGGTACCGAACCGCTCAACGGCATCACCAACCAGAGCGAGCTGTGCCTTAAGGGCATGAGCGGCTACGACTTCATCAACGACACCAAGATCTTGACTCCTCGCGTACTGCACCCGATGATCCGCCGCACCAAGGGCGCGGATCTTGAGCGCGTAAGCTGGGACGAGGCACTGGATTTCACCGCATCTAAGATGCAGGCCATAATTGACGAATATGGTCCTAACGCTGTCATGACCACCGGCTCTTCGCGAGGCGGCGGCAATGAGGCGAACTACGTCATGCAGAAGTTTACGCGTGCGTGCATCGGCACCCATAGCGTGGACAACTGCGCCCGTACTTGACACGGCCCTACTGTCCTCGGTCTGATGGACACGGTTGGTTCAGGTTGCATGTCATGCTCCATCCCCGGTATGGAGGATGCGGGCTGCATTTTCCTCTTCGGCTATAACCCTGCCGATTCGCACCCCATCGTCGCAAGGCGTATCGTGCGAGCCAAAGAAAAGGGTTGCAAGATCATCGTCGCCGACCCGCGCCATATCGAAACTGCGCGTATCGCCGATATCTACCTTCCGATCAAGAACGGTTGCAATGTCGCGTTCCTCAACGCCTTTGCCAACTGTCTGGTCAACGATGGCCTCTACGACAAGGAATTCGTCGCCGAGCATACGAACGGCTTTGACGAGTGGTGGGAGACCATCAAGAACTACACTCCCGAATCCGTACAGGACATCACGGGTGTCGAGCCCGCGTTGATCCACCAAGCTGCTGAGATGTACGCCACGGCGAAGCCCTCTGCCATCATTGGCTGGGGCATGGGCGTATGCCAGCAGAAGCAGAACCTGAAGACGGTGCACACCATCGCCTCCATCGCCTGCGTTGCCGGCCAGATCGGCAAACCCAATTCCGGCCTCGCGCCCGTGCGCGGTCAGAACAACGTCCAGGGCTCCTGCGATATGGGCATGCTGCCCAACCTGTACCCTGGCTACCAGAAGGTCACCGACCCGGCTGTGCGTGCCAAGTTTGCCAAGGCTTGGGGCGTGCCCGAGGAAAAGCTCCCGCTCGAGGAGGGCTACAAGCTCACCGACCTGGGCCACCTGGTCGACGAGGGCAAGGTGCACTGCTTCTACAACTACGGCGAGGACCCGGTGCAGACCGAGCCCGATTCGGCCGGTATGCGCAAGACGCTCTCCGAGCTGGATCTGTTCATTTGCCAGGACATCTTTATGACGCAGACGACCATGCTCGCCGACGTCATCCTGCCCGCTACCTCTTGGGGCGAGCACGAGGGTGTCTTTACCGCATCCGACCGTAGCTTCCAGCACTTTGACGCGGCCGTTCCGCCCAAGGGCGAGTGCCGCCACGACTGGGAGATCTTCGCGGACCTGTCCACGCGTATGGGCTATCCCATGCACTACGACAACACCGAGCAGATCTGGAACGAGTGCATCAGCCTGTGCCCCAACTTTGTGGGCGCGACCTACGAGAAGATGGCTCCCGAGGGCGGCTACGCCCAGTGGCCCGTCAAGAGCACCGATGTGAACGACCACGGTACGCCCGACATGTTCGCTGGTGGCAAGTTCACCACCAAGGACGGCCGCGCCAACCTGATGGCGCACGACTGGGAGGCGCCCTCCGAGCTTCCCGACGATGAGTACCCGCTCATCCTGTGCACCGTCCGCGAGGTCGGCCACTACAGCTGCCGCTCGATGACTGGCAACTGCAAGACGCTGGCGCTGCTCGCCGACGAGCCCGGCTTTGTCCGCATGAATCCCGCGGACGCCCAGGCGCGCGGCATCAAGAATGGCGACATCGTCTCGATTCACAGCCGCCGTGGCCAGGTATACAGCCGCGCCGACGTGAGCGACCGCATCAACAAGGGCACGGTCTATATGACCTACCAGTGGTGGATCGGCAAGTGCAACGAGCTGACCATTCACAAGGTCGACCCGGTCTCGCATACGCCCGAGGACAAGTTCTCCGCCTGCCAGGTCGACGCCATTGCCGACCAGGTTTGGGCAGAGGGCGAAGTCGAGCGTCAGTACACCGAGCTCAAGCAGGCTCTGGTGGACGCCGCCGCTCCCCAGGACGTTGAGCCCGGCGCCGCCAAGTTCGATGACGAGACGCACGTGAACCAAATCGTGTAGTCCCGTTCTCGTTGGCTATTTGGGCCGGGCGTCCCGTACGTTCGGGAGCCCGGCCCGTTATTTTGAAAGGAAGTGGGGATGAACCGCTTCATCGACATCAACCCGGAGAGGTGCATCGGCTGCGGAACATGCCAGTCCGCCTGTGCCGACGCCCACCGGATGCAGGGTCTTCAGGATACGCCGCGCTTGGCGCTCGTGAAGACCGGCGGTATTTCGGCCGCCCTTGCCTGCCACCATTGCGAGGGTGCCCCCTGCGCCGAGGTTTGCCCGGTGAATGCCATCGAGCACGATGGCGATCGCATCCACGTCAAGGAGCAGGAGTGCATCGGGTGCAGGCTGTGCGCCATCGCGTGCCCCTTCGGAGCCATCCATCCCGATGGCACGTCTATCGCCGGTGTCGCAGGCATGTGCGACCCGACGCCTTCGTATCCTAAGTCCCTGAGCAGCCTGCTTACGTGGGCTCCTGGTCAGTACACCTGCGCTGTCAAGTGCGACCTGTGCGCATTCGATCCGGACGGCCCGCATTGTGTGGCGGCGTGCCCTACCAAGGCGCTGACCGTCATGGGTGGCGCGGCCGATCGCGAGCTCGACGAGGCCAAGCGCCTGCGCTCGATCGAAAACGGTCCAGTCGTCGACGTTACCGCTGTGGCCCAGGGCCTGTCCGAGAAAGCAGAAGGGAGCGTAAACAATGGATAGCATGACGCTGTTTATCGCATCGCTTGCCGTCTCGTGCATCGGTGCGCTCGCCTCGGTTCTGCTGATCAAGGCCGATAACGCCGCCAAGACCGCCGGCTGCCTGACCGGCGCCGTCGCGGCCGTGCTGTCGTTCATCGCGGGCCTCGAGGCCGTGCTTGGCGACGTTTCGTCCCTCAACACGGTCTTCTTTTTCCCGTTCGCCCGTCTCGAGCTCTTGCTCAACGGCCTTGCGGGCCTGATCGTGGTCCTCATCTCAATCCTCGCCTTTGCGGGCTTCATCTACGGTCTGTCCTACTTCGATGAGTACCCGGGCAAGGTCGGGCGCGCCGGTTTCTTCATGAACCCCTTCGTCGCCTCGATGATGCTCGTCATCACCGCCGACAACGTGTTCTGGTTCCTGGTCGCCTTTGAGCTCATGTCCCTTACGAGCTACTTCCTTGTCGTTATCGAGGAGAACAAGAACTCCATTAGGGGCGGTTGGCTCTACTTCGTCATCGCGCACGTGGGCTTTGTCCTTATCATGGCGATCTTCCTGCTCATGACCAACGGCGTGGGCGGTTCCTTCAGCTTCAGTGATTTCCGTACGCATGACTTTGGACC
>CAJMRZ010000122.1 GCA_905215945.1 uncultured bacterium
TACACGCGCTGATATTCGCCATCGCGATAGCCCAACCCCGTAAGCGCCTGCATGACGTGCTGTTTGTAGACACCAGTGCTTGCCCGCGAGACTTCGACCACGTCAGCCACCGATGCTTTTCGCCCGCAGGGGGCTATCCCTGTACGCTCGAGCGTCCATGCCTGCCACAGAGTGTTGGCAGTACGGCGGGCAAGCGTTTCGTTTACCAAGAGCTCAAGCGGACCAGATTCATCCGCCGTAGCCGCGAGACCGTAGCAAAGAATATGGATCTTGCGTCCGGTTTCCGCGTCAATGCAAGAAGCTTCAACACCCGCAATCACGGGAAAACCCATCTTGCGGGCTTCGGCGCGTACGGACGACAGCTGGCGCAAACTGTCGTGATCGGTAACGGCAATACCCGAAAGACCCCGCTCACGAGCCTCGGTAATCAATGTCTGCACCGATTGAGAACCATCGGAATAAACTGAATGCATATGCAGATCAAATGACCCCTGCACGGATCTATGTTCTTGCATCCGTCCCTCCTATGCCTGGACAAACCCACCAATCTGCATGTTGTACTCACGATCGCAAACGCCTTCCATAAACTCCAAATCATGGAAGATCCCCAGCATCGTAGTACCTCCGGCCTTGAGTTGCTCAATCAAATCGCGGACTCTGACCTTGCTCGCGTTATCGAGGCTGGCAGTCGGCTCGTCCAACAGTAATAGACGTGGACGACGCACCATAGCGCGCGCGATGTTGAGTCTGAGCTTCTCACCACCCGAGAACGTATTGGGATACAGGTCCCACAGGGGCTTGGGGAAGTCGAAATGCTCGAGCATACGCGTCGTCTCCTCCTCAATCGCATCTTCATCGGCAAACGCCTCGGCGGCACTCGCGCGCACGATTTCACGGGCCGTGGTACGTGGCACGGCATCGAGGAACTGGGAGACATAGCCAATCTCGTAGTTGCGCAGATAGATCACACGACGCTCATCGAGCGTGGCAAGGTCGACCGGGCCAAAGGCCTCGGAATCGTACACGATGTGGCCGCTTTCCGGCAGATTCGTACGATAGATGCACTTGAGAATCGTTGATTTACCCGAGCCCGAGCGGCCGGTAACGCCCACGAACTCGCCCGGCAGCACGCTCAGCGAGATATGCTCACAGCCGCGCACGCGACGGTCGGCGGTATGCAGGGTAAAGCCCTTGGAAAGATCCTCGATCGCAAGGAGTGGACATGCATCAGGCTGAAAGGATTCGATTGAATCGCCCATTACTTGTCCTCCGATCCATCCGTATCCACCACGGCTGCCGGCACGTGGTCGGCGGTCTCGGCGATCGTCGCGGCATCGGTGGCAAAACGGGCAGACATGCTCGGCAGCGCCGGATACCACGTGCGCGAAACCACACGGCCATCCACCAGCGTCGCCGTGATCACGGGATAGGTGCGCTGGCCTTCCTCAACCTCACGAATGACCAGAATATCGGCTTTCTTGCCCTCTTCCAGACTGCCAATCTGGTCGTCGGCATGCACGGCGCGCGCCGGGTTGATGGTGAGCATGGCAAACGCCTCTTCAAGCGGCAGCTTGAAATCATGGTGCAGGGCAAAGGCGCTCTGCAGCATTGCCGTGGGATAGTAATCGGAGCACAGCACGCTCGCCACTCCGTTGGACACGGCGTCGCGCGCCGAAAGATTGCCCGAATGGCTCTTTCCCAGCAAGATGTTGGGTGTTCCCATGACGGTCGACATGCCACGCTCGCGAGCAGCGCGCGCCACCTCTAAACTCACCGGGAACTCAGAGATCGTGCAGCCGAGCTCACGCATAAGGTCCAGATGCTCGACCGAATCGTCATCGTGGCTCGCCAGCGCAATGCCGTTTTCGCAGGCAACATCGGCAAGATATTTGAGCTGCTCAAAGGAAAGCTTGGGCGCCGCCTGCTGAGCGGCAACGATCTGTGCCGCTTCTTCATCACTCAGCTCATGATCGCCACGAACGCTCTTGCGCCAGATCTCGATATCGCGATATTGACCCTGGCCGGGAGTGTGGTCCATAAATGAAAGCTCGTCCACCTCGCCCGAGCGCAAATGCCCCTCAACTTGCTCAACCAGATTGACGTTATCGACCTCAAGACGCAGGTGCAGGCGATGACGAATCAGATGGGCGTTTCGCCCCTCGGTGCGTTTGCAGCCGGCGATAAGCGCCATGATTTTCTCGGTGTTCTCCCAGCGCCGGACCGGCTTGGCATCCATGATGTCCTGCGCATATGCCGAAAGCGAGTGATACATTGTGGTGATGCCATGGGCGATGAGCTCACGCTCGGCCTCGAACAATGCCGTCGAGAAGTCCATGAGCACCGTCGGGCGCGGCGAGATAACGGTCTCGATATAGTCGGAATGGATATCCACAAGACCAGGCGTGACATAGCCACCATGAGCGTCGATAACGCCGGCTCCCGCGGCGGTCGCATCGAATTTGCCTTGGCGCTGAATTGCGGCGATCCTGTCGTCTTCGACCACAAGCTCGTAGCCAAAGAGCAGGCGGTCGGGTTGAACAATGATTCCGTTGCGGATGACGTACATCGGCGAGCCTCCTAAAGAAGCGAATAGACGAGTTCTTGGGTGTAAGCGTGTTGCGGGTCCTGCATGATCTGGTCGGTCAGGCCATGCTCGATAACCTGCCCGTCAAGCATGACGATAGTGCGGTCGGCAAGCAGGCGAATCACGCCTAAGTCATGGCTCACCACGACCATCGACACCCCCAGGTCACGTCGCAGCGACAAAATCAGGTCGAGCACGCGCGCCTGAACCGAAAGGTCCAAACCGGTGGTGACCTCATCCAAGAACAGCAGCGGAGGACGGTTGGAAAGTGCCTTGGCAATCTGCACGCGCTGCTGCATACCGCCCGAAAACGCGCGCGGCGGATCCTGTTCACGCCGCAAGGGGATGTTCACGCGATCGAGCAGCTCGCGACCGCGATCGACCATGGAGGAAACGTCTCGGATACCGGCAGCGATCTGCTTCTCGGCGATATTGGAAAGGCTCGAGAAGTTCATGCGCAGGCCCAGGTAGGGATTTTGGTAGACCATGCCGAAGATCTCGTCGCGGATAAGGCGTTTTTGCTGACGCGAAAGGTCAAAGCAGTTGCCCCGGCCCTCGTCGTATGCGGCAACGCGCATGTCGCCCGCCGTGGGCTCCTGGTCGAAATAGAGGCACTGCATGAGCGTCGACTTACCCGAGCCGGACTCGCCCACGATGCCCAAAATCTCGCCGCGATGCACCTCGAGCGAGATGTCGCGTACCGCGTGCACCGTGCCGCACACGGGGCAGATGTTGCGCTCGAGTTGGGCATGCGGGTCGCGACAGTAGTCGCAGCCCGCGCCAAAGCGCTTGGCCAGATGGCGAACGGACAAAACCGGAGCCTCATCCTTAAATTCATGATGAACCGTAGCGGGAAGCATCGTCGTGCCTTTACTCATCACTTCCGCCCTCCTCGAGACGCTCTGCGCAATAATCGGTATCGGAGCACTGCCACGCCTTCTTGCCCGTAACGGGATCGATGGTTTGAGTCATATAGACACCCGTCGCCCCACAGATGCAGCAGCGCTTGCCTTCAAAATCCTCACGCACAAAGGGATGGTCTTCGAAGGCGAGCGATTCGACCTTGGTATGCGGCGGCACGGCGTAGATCTTCTTCTCGCGCCCCGCTCCAAACAAAAAGAGATTCTCGGCATCGTTGAGCTTGGGGTTATCGAAACGCGGAATGGGACTCGGCGCCATAACGTAGCGATCCTGCACCATCACGGGATGGTCGGCACCGGTGGTCGTGGAGCCATAGCGCACAATCTGCTCAAAAAGCTCCAGATATGCACCGGTGTACTCAGCTTCGGCGTGCAGACGGCGCGTTACGCTTTCGCGCGCCTCGTAGGTGCGCAGGGGCTCTGGCGTGGGAACCTGCAGCACCATGAGTTGATCGCGCCGCAACGGACGCTCAGGGATACGGTGACGGCTCTGGATGAGCGTCGCGTCCGCCGTGGACGTAGTGGTCTCGACGCCGGTAGTCTCATGCACGAGGCTGCGAATGGACACGGCATTGACGCTCGCGTCCGAGCCCTGGTCGATTACCTTGAGCACGTCATCGGGGCCGATGCACGACAACGTGACCTGCAGGCCACCCGTACCCCATCCGCGGCCGATGGGCATCTCGCGGCTCGCAAACGGCACCTGGTATCCGGGAATGGCGACGGCCTTCAAGATGGCGCGGCGAATCTCGCGCTTGGAGCCCTCGTCCAAAAAGGCAAAGTTATAGTTGCGCTGCACGAGAACCGTCCTCCTTCTGTCCCTCGGCATGATTCATAGAGCGCAGGGCTGCATCGAGCTTGCTCTGGAACGTCACGTAGTGCGGCAGCTTAAGATGGCTGATAAAGCCCGTGGCTTCCACGCCGTCGATGTGATAGAGCACGAACTCCTGATCCTGCGTGGGATAGCGAACGTCGTCGACGCGCAGCGAATGGTCGAGGACGCTCATGGCGATGGCCTTGCTCTCGTCGCCGCCGGTAACGAGGCCGTAACCCACATCGAGCGCGTTCACATGCTCGCCCGTCTCGGTCACCTCGTCGTCGGCGATCAGGCTTTCGACCTCACAGACCGGAAGTGCCCCCAGATAGTACACGTCGTCGGCAGAAGCCTGGGCGGGGTCGGTTCCGGGGGCATCAATCGTCACCGGCACGCTGCCGCGGCGAAGCTCGCCCACCGTGGGATGGGAAATGCCAAAGCCTCGAATGGCAGCGTACCCGATGGCGACAACCGCCTGTGTGAGACCACGCGAGAGGGCCTGCAGGATAACGCTGCGCGGCGCCGGCGTGAAAAGCGGGGTCTTGGTGATATCGACGGGTTCGGTGTCATCGATAGCAACGGGGCGGATCATACCGATCTGGCGCAGGTAATCGCACACCTTGGGAACGCGGTCGAGAGGCGTGGTCTCGGCCACAGCGTAAAATGCCTTGGACGCTTCATCCAGACGCTCATCGATGGCAGCACGCGCGGCACGAACATCGGCGTCGGTCTCTTCGCTTAGATCAAAATTGATAAGGCGATGACTGTAATCGCGTGTTGCTCCCAGAATCTGTCCGCCCTCGATATCCTTGAACGCAGCGGAGATACGACGCGAAACGCGCATCTCGCCCGTATCGATCACGCGCGAAGTATAGAGGCGCTCGAGGGTGGAACGGTAGGCGCGCACCAAAAAGACGGCTTCCTCGATAGAACCCGACGCCTGCTTGAGAGCAATCGCAGCAACCTCGGGAGCCCAAACGG
>CAJMRZ010000123.1 GCA_905215945.1 uncultured bacterium
CAACCTCCCACATGTCGATCACCGTAAAGCCCTCGGTGGGGACGCCCGCCGCGGCAAGCTCGCCGCGCAGCAGGTCCTCATCCGCAGGCAATGCCTTCCACGCCAAGCCGCAGCCGGCAGCGACCTCCCCGGGCACGGGAATCGTTCGCCCGGGAAGGCCGCGCTCGATGCACAGGGACTCGCAGCCCATGGCGGCCGCCGTGGTGGGAAACGTGATGACAAGCGCCGGGCGCTTCTCCCTCATGGCAACTCCAACCAATACGCTACGGGCGCACGACGCGCACGGCCTGCTCCATCTTCTCCACGATCACGTACATGTTGGTGACCTCGCCCACGGCAAGCTGGTCCTTAATGCCAAAGTGGTCCAGGCAGGTGCCACAGGTAAGAATCTCGACGCCCTGCTCGGCCAGTCCCTTAAGGTCGTCGAGCACCGGAGAGCCCTCGACGGTGAGCTTGGCGCCGCCGTTGTAGAACAGCATAGTCGCGGGCAGCTCCTCCTGCTGCGTCACGGCAAAGATGAAAGCCTTCATGAGCTTGTGGCCCAGCTCGTCGTCGCCACGGCCCATGCAATCGGTGTAGACGGAAATGACGAGTTTGCCCTTGCCGGCGCTGGTATCGCAGAAGGCAGCGCCATCCTGCTCGGGATCGGCAACGGCAACGGCGCTAGAGGTCGCCACGGTCACGTGCCACTCGGCGTCAGAAACCTTCTCGACCGAGGCCGTGCAGCCCTTCTCCTGCGCCATCTTGGAGATGTTCTTGACGGCGGTCTCGTTGTCGACCGAGGTCACGACGGCGCCCTCGCCATCGAGCTGTTTCAGGGCTTTGAGCGTCTTGACGACGGGCAGCGGGCAGGCATCGCCCATGGCATTGACTTCAATCTTGGTAGACATAGCAAATTCCTTTCGAAAGAACCGTTCTAGAGAACGGCAAACAGTTACATAAACGTGCGGGCTAGCGAACAACGCGGACGGCAGGACCGCCCGGCTCCGCCTCGAACACGCGCCCGACAACGGCGGCAACGCGCCCCTCGGCATGTAAACGACGCGCAAGCTCATCCACATCGACAGCAGGTGCCGCGATAAGCAGGCCACCAGACGTCTGCGGATCGTATAGCGCATCCAGCATGCCAGGCTCCAGGCCCTCGTCGGCAGCCACGCGTGGGCCAAAGAAGTCCTGGTTGCGGTAGGCGCCGGCGGGGATAATGCCAAGACGCGCCATGTCGAGCACCTGGTCAAAGAGCGGTACCGTTCCCGACGCAAGCTCGATCTGCACGCCCGAGCCCTCGGCCATCTCGCACGCGTGCCCGATCAGGCCAAAGCCCGTAATGTCGGTGCAGCCGTGAAGCTCAAGTCCCTCGGCCAGACGAATCGGCGCCTCGTTGAGGGTTCGCATCGAGTCAAACATGGCTGCGGCCTCGTCCTGCTCGATGAGCTCGCCCTTAATGGCCGTGGTGATAATGCCCGAGCCGACCGCCTTGGTCAGCAGCAGAACATCGCCCACGTGCGCGCCGCTGTTGGCGAGCATGCGGTCGAGCGTGACAAAGCCGCTCACGGACAGACCGTACTTGGGCTCGTCGTCGTTGATGGTGTGGCCGCCCGCGATGGAGCAGCCCGCCTCGACGCACTTGTCGGCGCCGCCCGCCAGAATCTGACCGGCAACCTCAACGCCCAGACAGCTCGGGATGCACAGCAAGTTCATGGCATGGCTCGGTCGTCCACCCATGGCGTATATGTCCGACAGCGAGTTTGCCGCCGCGATCTGGCCAAACAGGAACGGGTCGTCGACCATCGGTGGGAAGAAGTCGATGGACTGCACGAGGCCCAGATTCTCCCCTACGCGGAAGACGCTCGCATCGTCAGAGGTATCGAACCCCACGAGCAAGTTGTCGTTATGCACATTGGGTAAATCGCCCAGGACCTGGGCGAGGGCTCCGGGGGCCAACTTAGCGGCTCAACCGCTCGCGGCCGTCATAGACGTGAGCCTCATGGTGTCCTTAGCCATACGAACCCCCTTCCAACAAATCAACGACTTTAAGTATACGCCCCAGGCACGCTTCCCAAGAGACCGCTGACGGCTCGAACGTCGAAGGCGGCGCCGCAAGCGCCTGCGCGATAGCATCTGCCAGTGCGCGCTCAAACAACGGAAGGTCGGCCGCCACGGGCGTGTCGACATCCGTCATACGCGGCGACGCCACCCACGTCACGGGAGCACCGGGAAGCATCGCCTCCATCCAGGGACGAACGCCGGGCAAATCAGTCGCCACAACTTTGCAGCCGCACGCGAGGGCCTCAATCGTCACGAGCGGCAGACCCTCGTAAAACGAAGGCAGCACAAAGACGTCGGAACTGCGGTAGGCACGCACGAGCCCATCCCTATCCAGGCGCCCCGCCAGCGTCACCGGCACATCCGAGGCCGCGGCCAAGCGCTCGATACGTGCGTACTCGGCATCGTCCCCGCGACCGCCCACAAGTACCAAGCCAGATGGGCGGACGTCATCGTCAATCGGCAATGACACGGCTCGAACCAGCGACTCGACGCCCTTTTTAAAGCAAATCTTGCCCACGTACACAAGAGATCCCGGCTGCCTCGCCACGCTTGCGTCGCGGCAGAAGACGCGATGGTCGTAGCCCGTCCCAATCACGTGGATGCGATCGGCATCGACGCCGCATACCAGGCCAATCTGCTCAGCCTGCTCAGCATGGAGCGCAAAGACGGCATCGAGCCGACGAACCGCACTTACGATGCGATCTCGCTCGAGCGCATGCGAACGCAGCTGGCGCAGGTCAGTCGAATGGCACACCGCAACAACCGGCACGCCCCGGACGCGCTCGCGCGCCAATGCGGTCACCAGATACAGGTGATGGCAGAGCACCAGATCGGGCCGAAACTCAGCCACCGCCTGATCGATTGCAGCAGCAAATGCCCGCTCAAATGCCTTGAGCATCGAAGGCGTCAGGTCACGATAGCGTGTGGAGGGATAGGGCATGACATCGGACATACCGCAGATGGGAAACGGCAGCTCGGGCGACTCGAACGGTACGGCAAACACGGCAGCACGCCGGTCCAGCTCGCCTTGGGTATCACCCGGTGCCGCGCCGCAAAGCACGGCGGCGCGATGCCCCGTCTCGATCTGTTCGCGCACGAGCGCGGCAAGGTAGGTGCCGCTCCCGGTGCTATCTGGTTTTTGTGCCGAGATATTGAGGATGCGCATGTCGCGGTACACCCCTAGGCCAAGGCGGCGGCGCGGACAGCCGCGCCGATGGCGCCGGCAAAGCGAGCCTGGGGCGAGGTGGTCACCGGCGACCCCAGTAGCTCGCCCAACCGCTCCACCACGAAGGCGTTTTCGCACAGGCCGCCGGTCAGATAGTACGGGGCGCCCGCGGCCTGCCCGGCCATGGTCGCCACGCGCGAAACCACGCTGTCGATCACGCCACGCGCAATGTTCTCGCGCGGCTCACCGCGACCGATCAGGCTGATAACCTCGCTTTCGGCAAACACCGTGCACATGCTGCTAATCTTGGTGGGCTCGCCGGAACGCGCCAGGTCGGCCATCTGCTGCTGGGAAATGCCTAGGCGGTCGGCCATGATCTCCAGAAAGCGCCCCGTGCCGGCAGCGCACTTGTCGTTCATGGCAAATTTGACCACGCGGCCGCCTTTAAGCTGGATGACCTTGGTGTCCTGGCCGCCCACGTCAATCACCGTGCCGTGATCGCCAAACAGGCGCACGGCACCGGTGCCGTGGCAGGTGATCTCGGTCACGACCTTGTGCGCATAGGGCACGGCGACACGGCCGTAGCCGGTCGCGACCACACGCACATCGTCGCCCGTCACGTCATAGCCCGCCGCTGCCAGTGCCTCGCGCAGCCGCTCGGAAGCATCGACCGAGGAGAACCCGGTTGGCTGCACGCACGTCCACGCCACCGAACCCTCCCCATCGACCACAGCGGCCTTAGCCGCCGTAGACCCGATATCGATCCCGATCCCTATCATGGCTCTCTTCCAATCTAAACATCAAAGGTAGCGGCGCGTTCAGGCGCCTTAGCTCTAGGTTTCTCAGGTGCCGGAGATTGCCCCGAAAGAGGAGCGCAGCGTACTTTGGGTACGCAAGCGACGGTTTGAGGAGCAAGATCCGGTGCCTGAGGAAGCTAGAGGGTTTCGATGAAGGCGGCGATGCGGGTCTCGATCTGGCCCATGTCGCCGTTGCTGTAGTCGGTCTCAATCTTCATGTACGGAATGCCCGCACCCTCGACGGCCTCCTGCATGCGCGCACTCTCAACGTTGAAGGTGTGGCACGCCTGGAGCACGCTCTCCACCACGCCATCGACGTGATACTTCTCGCACATGGCCAGCGAGTTTTCCATACGGCCGTCGTTGGGCGTCATGACCGAGCAGTTGATATCCAGGTAGCGGTCGGCAATGGCGCGCAGGATGTCGGGAGCCTCCGAATCGATCATCATGGCCGCCGTGCGCTCGCCCGAGCAGTCGTCCATGCACACGACCACGCCGCCGTTGGACTCGATGGTGCGACCGATCTTGTTGATCACGCCGCCCACCGGGCAGCCGGTAATCAGAATGCGCTTGGCATCCGCCGCAACCGGGCGCTCGCCCGCGTCGTAGGCCTCGCGCAGCTTGGCGACCTTTTGCTCCAGCTGCTGCGTATAGGCCTCGATATCAAAGCTAAACGTACCGGCAAACATAGTGCTCATCAGGTCGACGCCGCTCATGGCCGCCGGCTGGTTGGCCTGCAGCGCAAACATCTCGAGCTGGGCAGCACGCAGGCGATTGCGACGACGGACGGCAGCGCGCAGGTCGTCATCGGTGATCGTAATACCGTAGAAGTTCTCGAGCTCCTCCTTGAGCAGACGGCACTCCTCGTACCAGCCTTCACGCTCGTAGGCGCGATCGCGACCCTGCGGAAGATGCAGAATGTGCGTGCGCTTGAGCTCGTTGAGTAGCTCGTACATCTTCTTCTTGCCGTCGCAGGTGGTCTCGCCGATGATCATGTCGCTAAAGTACGTAAACGGGCACTTTTGCGAGTAGGCAAAGCCGTACGTCGACTTGATGAGCGGACACAGATTTGCCGGCAGCACCTTCTCGGCCTCGGGAATCACCTCATCGGACGTACCGCACAGCGCCACGCTCGCAGCCCCCGCGGCATCGATAATCTCGAGCGGCGTATAGCTGCACAAAAAGCCGACCAGGCGATTACCCGCCTGCTTGTAATCCTTGACGCGAATAAACGCCGCCTTGCGTTGCTCGTTGAACTCCTCAAACGTGCGCGGCAACGGC
>CAJMRZ010000124.1 GCA_905215945.1 uncultured bacterium
AAGGGCGACGACGGCGTGTGGACGGTTGAACGTCCCGCCGTCAAGCCTATCCAAAACCGTTGGGTCATGCTTACGCCCGAAGGGTTCGACTATTCGCCTCCCAAGACCGCGGTCCGCCAGCGTCAGCTCATCGAGGCGCTCCAATGCGGCCCGGTCACGACGCGCGACCTCAACCTTCTCTATAACAGCATGTCGGCGACCATCAAGGCGCTCGAAAAACGCGGCGCCGTGGTGGTGGAGGAGCGCCGTGCCTGGCGCGGTTGCAGCGAGCAGACTACGCTGTCCTCGGCAAGCGGTAAAGCGCCGGTCGCACTTACGAACGGCCAGCAGCAGGCGCTCGCGCAGATTGAGCGCGCTCGCCTGGATGCGCACGGCGACGTAGTCCTTGTCGACGGCGTCACCGGCTCCGGCAAAACCGAGGTTTACCTTTCGGCGATTGAGCGCGTGCTCGCGGCCGGTCGCTCGGCCTGCGTGCTCGTGCCCGAGATCTCGCTGACGGCCCAAACCGTCGGCCGCTTCCATTCGCGTCTTTCGGCCGGTGAGCGCCTAGACCAGTGGGACATGGTTGCCAGCGGTGCCGCCCGTGTTGTCGTCGGCGCGCGTTCGGCGCTCTTTTGCCCGCTCAGCGACCTGGGCCTTATCATCATCGACGAGGAGCATGAGACCAGCTATAAGCAGGGTTCCAGCCCGCGCTACCATGCGCGCGAGGTGGCGGCCGAGATGGCGCGCCGCTATCGCTGCCCACTCGTGCTGGGCTCGGCCACGCCTTCTGCCGAGGCCCTCGACCGCTGCCGCCGCGGCACGTTCAACGGTGTCACTTGGACACGCGTCGAGATGCCCGAGCGCCCGGGACACGCCGTGCTGCCCACGGTCCGCATTGCCGACCTGCGCCGCGAGTTTTCGCACGGCAGCCGCTCCATGTTCTCAAAGCCGCTGATGGAAGGCCTGGAACGCGTGGTCGAGCGCCGCGAGAAGGCCGTGCTGTTGCATAACCGCCGTGGCTTTGCGCCATTCCTGATGTGCCGCGAGTGCGGCTGCGTCCCCACCTGCAACCACTGCTCCACCGCGCTTACGTATCACGAGCGCACGCACACGCTGCAGTGCCACACCTGCGGATCGTCCTGGCGCGTACAGCCGTATCCCGCGCCCACGAGCCGTTGCCCCAAATGTGGCAGTCGCTACCTGGCAAAAATGGGTCTGGGCACTCAGCAGATCGAGGACGCACTGCACCAGATGCTTCCCGATGACGTCGCCATCATTCGCATGGATGCCGATTCCACGCGCGGCAAGGATGCGCACAAAAAGCTGCTCGAGCAATTCGATGCGGCCGATTGCGCCGTGTTGCTGGGCACCCAAATGATCGCAAAGGGTCTCGACTTTCCCGAGGTCACGCTCGTGGGCGTGGTCAATGCCGACTTTGCCCTCAAGCTGCCGGATTTCCGTGCAGGAGAGCGCGCCTACGACCTGCTGGAACAGGTGGCGGGCCGTGCCGGTCGCGGCGATCGCCCCGGCGAGGTGATCATCCAGACGTATCTGCCCGAGGATCCGGTCATTCGCGCCGTCGCTGAGCACGACCGTTCGATCTTTACCGACTACGACTTGGACCAGCGTCGCGAAGCGCTGTATCCGCCGTTTGTGCGCCTGGTTAACATTTTGGTGTGGTCGGCGAATCGTGACGAGGCGCAGGATTACATTGGGCGTATCGCAAAGTTGCTCAAGCGCCGCTGGCACGCCGCCGCGCCTGATTTTTTGCGGGTGGGGAGCGCTGTGCCGCAGGTGCTGGGCCCGGCTTCGTGTGTAATCGAGAGAGCCAAGGACCGTTATCGCTTCCACCTGCTTGTGAAGTCGCCCGTGGGGTACCATGTCTCTGACGATATCGACGCCTGCCTCAAAGAGGTGGGCTCCGTGCGCGGCGTGAGCGTGAGCGTTGACGTCGATGCCTATGATTTGATGTAACAACCCGAAAGGATGGCCATGGAAGCCTACGGAATCGTACTGTCGCCTGACCCTCGTCTGCGCCAGGAGTGCGCCGTCATCGAAGAGATCACCCCGGCGATCGAGGCGCTTGCCGACAAGATGAAGAAGTTGATGTTCGAGAACGGTGGTTGCGGCCTTGCTGCTCCGCAAATCGGCGAGCTCATTCAGCTCGTCACCATCGACTGCGACTACAGCGACAAGAACGACTACGATCCGTACGTGCTCATCAATCCCGTCATTGTTGAGCAGAGTGACCATCTGGTGCCGTTTAGCGAGGGCTGCCTGTCTATCCCCGGCATTAGCTGCGAGATCGAGCGTCCCGACCATGTCGTCGTTGAGGCGTACGACTTGGACGCCAACCTGATTCGCTATGAGGCCACAGGCGACCTGTTCTGCGTGTGTTTGCAGCACGAGATCGATCACCTGCATGGCAACACCATGTTCGAGCGACTTAAGCCCATGCAGAGGCTCAAGGCCGTCAAGGAATACCAGGACGCCCTGGCCCGCGGCGCTCGACCGGGCGAGACGGAATAGGTTAATTGTCCGTCCCTGGGATGGGGCCCACACATATCATCCCGTGCTCAAACATTCTCGCTGCGCTGCGAAACTGCGCGCGGGACGATATGTGTGGGCCCCATCCCAGGGACTACGTTGTCGCTCTTCGTTTCGCCCGGGTGCCGTCGGGCCAGGGAGGGGCGTCTTCGCTGATAGGTGCTTTGTTGGGAGGGCTGCTTTTATGCGGCTCTTTCTTTGGTTTTGGGTATATTTGTTTTTGTTGAAATGTTATTGCGGATGGGCTGGTGACTTGGCTTTCCGCCGCTATTTGTAGCCGTCTCGGCTTTGGTTGAGGGGAGACGTCCTTTATGCGTATTGTGTTTATGGGTACGCCTGATTTTGCTGTGCCTTCGCTGACTTCGCTTGTTGAGGCTGGGAATGAGATTGCGCTTGTTATTACTCGTCCTGATGCTGTTCGTGGGCGTGGTAAGAAGATGGAGCCGTCTCCTGTTAAAGCCAAGGCGCTTGAGCTTGGGTTGCCGGTTATTGAGGCTAATCGTATGACGGCCGAGGTTGTTGAGGGGCTCCAAGCTGCGCAAGCCGATATTTTCTGTGTGGCTGCTTATGGCTGTATTTTGCCGGATGAGGTGCTGCATATGGCGCCGCTTGGTATTGTGAATGTTCATGCGTCCTTGCTGCCTCGTTGGCGTGGGGCTGCTCCTATTCAGCGTGCGATTCTCGCTGGTGATGAGATTGCTGGCGTTTCTATTATGCGTATTGGACATGGCGTTGATACCGGCGCTTATTGTGCCCAGGCGTCTACGTCGGTTGCCGGTAAGCATGCCGAGGCGCTCACGATGGAGCTTGGTGAGCTTGGCGGCAAACTGCTGGCTGATACGCTTCCCTCGCTTGCCGGTGGCTCGGCTGTTTGGACTGAGCAGGATGAGTCGCTCGTCACTCATGCTGCCAAGATTTCCAAGCAGGAGATGCGTCTGGATCCGCAGATGGCTGCGCTTGATTGCGTGCGTCATGTGCTGGCCTCGTCCGATACCGCTCCCGCCCGTTGCGTGATTGCCGGCAAGACCGTGCGCGTGCTCGATGCTGCGCCGGCTGATGTGTCGCTTGGCGAGGGTCAGGTTCTCGTTAAGGCCAAGCGTGTTTATCTGGGTCTTTCCGATGGCTCGGTTGAGTTGCTCGAGGTTAAGCCTGATGGCAAGCGTGCTATGGCCGCTTCTGCTTGGGCTGCTGGCCTGCAGGGCGCCGATCTTATCTGGGGTGTTTTGTCATGAGCAAGTTGTCTCCCGCGCGCAAGCTTGCGCTCGATGTGTTGATGGAGGCCGATCGCCGCGGCATGTACGCGCGCGACGTGCTGTCCTCTCGCGCATCGGCCAAGGCTATTGACCAGCGCGATTCCGCTTTTGCAGCTCGCTTGGCGCTTGGTGTGGCCGCGACGCAGGGTATTTTGGACGAACTGCTCGATCAGTTTCTCGATAAGCCTAAAAAGGTTGCGCCGCGTGTTCGCATGGCGCTTCGTATCTCGGCCTTCGAGATGCTCTATCTGCATACGCCTGGCCGCGTTGCCGTAAGTCAGGGTGTTGAGCTGGTCCGCTGCGGCGCTAAGTCCGCCGCTGGCTTGGCCAATGCCGTACTGCATAAGGTTGCGGACAATGTTGAGGACTTTGCCACGGCGTCCGATGTAGATGAGTCTGAGCGACGCCTGGTTCGTCTGTCGCGCCTGATGGGTCTTCCTCGCTGGCTGTGCGCTCGCATTATGGCGTCGTTTGACACGCCAGAGGGTGCGCTTAACTTTGCCGGCAATCTGGCCCCCGCGCCGCTGGCCCTGCATGAGAACGCCTTTGCGACCAAGCCCGATCCGTATATCTCGCAGCTCGTCGCGCCTGTCTTCCCGGGCTGCCATGCCCCGGTAGATGCCCAGGTTACCGTTGCTTCGGGTGTGTTTGACCGTGCTGCCGCGGTGGCATCTGATCTCAACGCGCAGCTTATCGCAACAGCCGCCACCCGCCCTGGAAGCTGCCTTGAGATTGGTGCCGGTCGTGGCACCAAGACCTATGTGATGATGTGCCAGGCCAAGCGTGCGGGCTATGAGCGTCAGCATACGGCACTTGATCTTCATGACCGTAAGTGCGATCTGAATCTCGCTCGCCTGCATAAGGCCGGTATTCAGGGCGTTCGTACGGTTTCGGGTGATGCCTGCGAGCTTGATGAGGTGCTCACATCGTTTGATGCCATGCTTGGCGAGCCGGTTAAGTTCGACACGGTCTTTATCGATGCGCCGTGCTCTGGCACCGGAACCATGCGTCGTCATCCCGAGATCCCGTGGCGCCTAACCGAAAAGGATGTGACGGTTGAGCTGCCCAAGTTGCAGCTGACGATGCTCAAGGAGGCTGCTGCGCGCGTGGCTGCCGGCGGTGAGCTCATCTATGCAACGTGCTCGGTCTTCGACGAGGAGAACACGCAGGTCGTGGACGCGTTCCTTGCTTCTCCCGAGGGTGCTGGCTTTAGCGTGGCACCGCTTTCCGAAGCACAGATTCTGCAACTCCCCGAGTTCGATCAGGCCAAGAAGCTCGTATCCGTACGCCAGAACGAACGAGGCCTCTTCCAAAGCGTGCCGGTAAACGCCGACTCCTACGACGGCCACTTCTGCGCCAGGCTGGTCCGCAAGTAACGACTAAGTTGCGGTGAAATAGGGATTGAATAGCGGCTTCGGGGGTGCGGACGATTTCTTGGACCGCGCCTAGGCGTATCCAAGCTTCCTGCGGT
>CAJMRZ010000125.1 GCA_905215945.1 uncultured bacterium
GTGCTGCTGAGGAGTCCGAGGCCGAGGGTGCCGAGCCTGCCGCTGCCGCCGAGCCTGTCGTCGAGCCCGAGCCTGCTGCAGAGCCGGAGTCCGAGCCCGAGCCGGCAGAGCCCACGACGGCTGACCTCTACGCCCGTCGTCCCCGCAAGCGCAAGGCCGTCGTCGACCAGCTCGCTCGCGAGCTCGAGGCCGAGGACGACGCCGCTGCCGCCGGCGCCCCGAAGGGAGGCGATGAGTAATGCCTATCGGACCTGCGCGCATGCCGCTCTTCGATCACCTGGGAGAGCTCCGTCGCCGCCTGACCATCGTGGTCGTGTCGGTGTTTGCCGCCGCCATCGTGCTGTATTTCGCCACGCCCGTGGTACTCGATATCCTGGAAGACCCCATCCGCTCCTTTGTGCCGGACGGTAAGTTTTACATCACCACCACGCTCGGCGGCTTTGGTCTGCGCTTTTCGCTGGCCATCAAGATGGCCGTTGTCATGTGCACGCCCATGATCATCTGGCAGATTCTGGCGTTTTTCCTGCCGGCGCTTCGCCCCAACGAGCGCAAGTGGGTCGTGCCCACGGTGCTCGCCTCGACGGTGCTGTTCTTCCTGGGCGCAATCTTCTGCTATTTCATCATCATTCCTGCGGGCTTTGAGTGGCTTATCGGCGAGACCTCGGCCGTCGCTACGGCGCTGCCCGATCTGGAGAACTACGTCAACATGGAGCTGCTCTTTATGATCGGCTTTGGTGTGGCGTTTGAGCTGCCGCTCATCATCTTCTACCTGTCCGTCTTCCATATCGTGTCCTACGCGGCCTTCCGCAGTGCCTGGCGTTTCGTGTACGTTGGCCTGCTTGTGGGCTCGGCTGTGATTACGCCCGACGGCTCGCCCGTTACGCTGGGCCTCATGTATGGCGCCCTGCTCTCGCTCTACGAGATTTCGCTTGCCATCGCCCGTGTGGTCATTACCGCGCGCGAGGGCAAGGAGGGCTTGTTTGTGAGCCGTCTGGACCTGTTCTCGGACGATGAGGACGACGAGGAGTAAATCGGTATGCACGAGGTTGGCATTGTCAACGGCATACTCGATACAGTGATTCGCGCGGCGCGTGGGGCGGGGGCCTCGCGCGCCGTTTTGGTAACACTTCGTATTGGGGATATGACCGAGGTCGTGCGCGAGGCGCTCGACTTTGCGTGGGAGACGTTTCGCGACGAGGACCCGCTCACGCGCGGCTGCGAGCTTGCCGTAGAGGAAGTCCATCCACAAAGCGAGTGTCTGGACTGCGGGGAGGTCTTTGAGCACGATCGCTTCCATTGCCGCTGTCCCCAATGTGGCGGCGCCAACGTGCGTCTGCTGCACGGCCGCGAGCTCGACATCGCAAGTATCGAAATCGAAACCCCCGACGATTAGCCTGCTAGCCATCTGGTGATGGGGTATAAAGGGGCCAAAGTAAGGAGTGCCGAGTATGGCTGAGAAAACGATTGATATCGCGTCGCCGATTCTGTCGCGCAATGAGCGCCTGGCAGATCAGCTGCGACAGCGATTTAAAGAGACAAACACCTATGTGATCAATGTGCTGTCGAGCCCCGGTTCGGGCAAGACCACCACGATCCTGGGCACAAACGAGCGCCTGCGCGACAAGGCTGGCCTGCGCTGTGCCGTCATCGAGGGCGATATCGCCTCGGATGTCGACGCCATTACCATGAAGGAAGCCGGCATGCCCGCCATCCAGATCAACACGGGTGGCCTGTGCCACCTCGAGGGCAACATGATCATGGAGGCCGTTGACGCGTTCGACCAGGCGGTGGGTCTTCAAAATATCGACGTCATCTTTATCGAAAACGTGGGCAACCTGGTCTGCCCGGTCGACTTTGACCTGGGCGAGAACCTGTCCATCATGATTCTCTCGGTGCCCGAGGGCGACGACAAGCCCATCAAGTACCCGGGCATCTTCCAGCACGCCGGCGCGCAGCTGCTCAATAAGGTCGACGTGGCCCCGGCTTTCGATTTTGACATGGATAGGTATACTAGGACACTCGATGACCTCAATCCGCAGGCGCCGCGGTTTGCCGTGAGCGCGCGCAAGGGCGAGGGCATGGATGCCTGGTGCGATTGGCTCATCGGGCAGATCGAGCAAGCAAGGGCGTAAATCGGCCGCCATACGGGCGGACGTAGCCGCAGAGACACGAGATAGGAGCCTCTTTTGAAGCTCATCATCGCAGAGAAAAACGACGCCGCGCGTCAGATTGCCGAGCGTCTGTCCACGGGCAAACCCAAAAAGGACAAGGTGTACAACACCGCCATCTACCGTTTTGAGTGGAAGGGCGAGGAGTGCGTGACCATCGGCCTGGCCGGTCACATCCTTGCGCCCGATTTTTGCGACAGCGTGCTGTTCGATAAAAAGCTGGGCTGGTATTCGGTTACCGAGGACGGCGAGATGCTACCGGCCGACATGCCCGATGGCCTGGCTCGTCCGCCTTACGACACCAAGCGTAAGCCGTTCCTTGCCGACGGCATCTCCATCAAGGGCTGGAAGCTCGAGAGTCTGCCGTATCTCACCTGGGCACCCGTCATTAAGCTGCCGGCCGAGAAGGAACTCATCCGCTCGCTTAAGAACCTCGCCAAAAAGTCCGACAGCGTCATCATCGCCACGGACTTCGATCGCGAGGGCGAACTGATCGGTTCGGACGCCCTCAACAAGGTGCGCGAGGTTGCGCCGGACTTGCCGGTTGCCCGCGCCCAGTATTCTTCGTTTACCAAGGCCGAGATCACGCAGGCCTTCGATAACCTTGTCTCGCTCGACCAGAACCTGGCCGACGCCGGCGAGAGCCGTCAGCACATCGACCTCATTTGGGGTGCGGTGCTCACGCGCTACCTGACGCTCGCCAAGTTTGGCGGCTTTGGCAACGTGCGTTCCGCCGGCCGCGTGCAGACGCCGACGCTTGCCCTGGTGGTCGAGCGCGAACGCGAGCGCATGGCGTTTGTGCCCGAGGACTATTGGCAGATTCGCGGCATGGGCGCCGCACAGGGCGCTGCCGAGGACGATCGCTTTAAGATCGCGCACAAGACGGCACGCTTTACCGACAAGGATGCTGCTGAGACGGCGTACGGTCACGTTGACGGTGCCAAGACGGCAACCGTCGCCGCGGTGACCAAGCGCTCGCGCAAGCAGCAGCCGCCCACGCCGTTTGCGACCACCTCGCTGCAGGCCGCCGCCGCGGCCGAGGGCATCTCGCCTGCGCGTACGATGCGCATCGCTGAGTCCCTCTACATGGCCGGTCTCATCAGCTACCCGCGTGTCGACAACACCGTGTACCCCGCGACGCTCGATCTGGGCGCCGTGGTGAGCGACCTGGCAAAGATCAACCCGGCGCTGGCGCCCGTATGCAAAAAGGTACTCGCTGGTCCCATGAAGCCCACGCGCGGTAAAGTCGAGACCACCGACCACCCGCCTATCTACCCCACGGGCGAGGGCGATCCGTCCACGCTCGACGGCGGCCAGCGCAAGCTCTATGACCTGATCGCCCGTCGCTTCCTGGCGACGCTTATGGGTCCCGCGACCATCGAGAACACCAAGCTCGAGCTCGACGTGAACGGTGAGCCGTTCGTGGCTTCGGGCGATGTGCTCGTGACTCCGGGCTTCCGCGAGGCGTATCCGTATGGACTTAAGCGCGATGAGCAGATGCCGCCGCTGGAGCAGGGCGATACGGTCGACGTGTTCGACATTAAACTCGAGGCCAAGCAGACCGAGCCGCCCGCGCGCTACAGCCAGGGCAAGCTCGTGCAGGAGATGGAAAAGCGCGGCCTGGGTACCAAGTCCACGCGTGCGAGCATCATCGAGCGCCTGTATGCCGTGCGCTATCTCAAAAATGATCCCGTTGAGCCGAGCCAGCTGGGCATCGCCATCATCGACGCACTGACGCAATTTGCCCCGCGCATCACGAGCCCCGATATGACCAGGGAGCTTGATGGCGATATGACCCGCGTCGAGCGCGGCGAGGATACCGAAGATCATGTCGTGACGCACTCGCGCGCGCTGCTGGCTGGCGTGCTCGACGAGCTGCTCAAGCATACGCAGGAGCTGGGCGACGCCATCAGCGACGCCGTCACGGCCGATGCGCGCGTGGGCGCTTGCCCCAAGTGCGGCAAGGACCTGGTTATGAAGACGAGTGCCAAGACCCGTGGCAGCTTTATCGGCTGCATGGGCTGGCCCGACTGCGACGTGACCTATCCGGTGCCGAGCGGCGTCAAGGTAAGCCCGCTCGAGGGCGAGGCAGCCGTGTGCCCCGAGTGCGGCGCGCCGCGCATTAAGTGCCAGCCGTTCCGCCAGAAGGCCTTCGAGATTTGCGTGAACCCTACGTGCCCCACCAACTACGAGCCTGACCTTAAGGTGGGCGAGTGCAAGGTGTGCGCCGAGGCCGGACGCCATGGCGACCTGATCGCGCACAAGAGTGAGAAGAGCGGCAAGCGCTTTATCCGCTGCACCAACTACGATGACTGCGGTGTGAGCTATCCTCTGCCGGCGCGCGGTAAGCTCGAGGCGACGGGCGAGACCTGTCCCGAGTGCGGCGCCCCCATCGTGGTGGTCAACACGGCGCGCGGCCCGTGGCGTATCTGCGTCAACATGGACTGTCCGACCAAGGAGAAGAAGCCGGCCCGCGGCGGGATCGCGGTGGTGAACGTGAACAGGCGGATCAAGCTCCTCTTCGGCGAGGAGTACGGAATCCATGTCTACAGCAAAGAGGGGATCGGAACTGATGTCATAGTGGAGCTTCCGCTGGTGCGCGACGGGGATCGTCAGGGAGGATGGCGATGAGAAAAGAACTTCTTCGGATATCGCATGTTGATCTTGAACGGGACGGAGAGCTGCTCCTGGATGATCTGGAATTCCAGATGTTTGCCGGGGAGATCGTTGGCCTGGTGGCGCGGAACCGGAAAGGCCAGAAAGAGATGGTGGATCTGATCTGCCGGAACGATCCGATCAGCCTGGGATCCGTGTGGTATGACGGAAACGTTGTAAATAGCTACGCCTACAGCAGCGGGGCGTCCAATAAGGTGGCGCTCATCGAACAGAAGAGCCATCTCGTGCAGGGCTTAAGTGTTGTGGACAACCTTTTTATCCTGCGGGAAGGCTTTAAAAAGTACTTTATCAACGAACAGGTGATCTTTCAGCAGGCAGTACGGTTTATGGGAGAACAGGGACTTGAGGTCGAGCTCAATAAGCGGGTGGAGAACCTTTCGGAGCTGG
>CAJMRZ010000126.1 GCA_905215945.1 uncultured bacterium
TTTGTTGGGCTCGACGGGCGGCGCGGCGGGCACGGGCTTCTTGGATTTCCTCCAAGTGGCTGATGATCTCGGAGGCGCTCTCCTCGATCGCCTTGCCGTCGGTACGAACCACAAAGCAGCCTAGGCGCTTCATGAGGGCACGAGCTTCCTCAAGCTCGCTGCGCACGCTCTCGGGCTCGGCATAGGAGCCGGCAACGGCACGAGCGTAGTCATCGCCCAAGCGGCTATCGCGAATTTCGGAAATCACATCGACGGTCGAAATCAGGCCGAACAGGCGCATCGGGTCGACCTCGTAAATCGACTTCGGCGGCTCCATGCCATGGGCCAACGGAACATTGGCAACCTTGTAGCCCTGATAAGCCAGATACATCGACAGCGGCGTCTTGGACGTGCGCGATACGCCCAGCAGCACGATATCGGCACCCGACAAATCGTCGCAACCGCGCCCGTCATCGTGCTCAACGAAATATTCCATGGCCTCGATACGATGGAAATAGCGGTCATCGGTCCTGTGAATCACGCCCGCGACGCCTTTGGGCGGCACACCGATGAGCGACGATAGCACGGCGAGCGTCGGGCCGATCAGGTCGACCGAGCGGATATGCAGCATACCCAGGTAATCGAGCACGCGGGCGCGAAGAGCCGGATCGACAATGGTATGGAACACGGCAATATCGCGATGGTCTGCATCGACACGCGGGCCCACAAATGACTTGACCTGCTCCACGGAGGTCACCTTGGGCAGGCGTAAAACGCGAAAAGCCCCTTCATCAAATTGCCCGGACGCCGCAAGCACCACCTCACAAGCGGTATCGCCGAGCGAGTCGGAGATAACGATAACGGTGGGACGAGCGGTGACCGGGCAATCCATGCAGGGCTCCTTTTGCGCTTACGCGCAGGCTGGCTTACTTTTTGCGGGCAAGCTCACCGATGTTGGCGATACCGGAGAAAACGGCCTCGAAGCGGTTGAGCAGCTTAAGGCGATTATCGCGAAGCTGCTCGTCCTTGTCCATGACCATGACCTCGTCGAAGAAGCGGTCGATGGGGGCGCGCAGGGCGGCAAGGGCGGCAAATGCGGCCGGGTAATCCTCGGCAGCAAGGGCGGCGTCGACAGCGGTCTGAGCAGCCTCGGAGGCATCGGCAAGCGCGAGCTCGACCTCGCCCATCAAGGCGCGGTCGTACTCCGCGCCCAGCTCGGGCTTGGAGATATGCGCGGCACGGGCATAGGCCGTCGCCAGGTTGTCAAAGGTCTCGGCGTCGTTCTTGCGGGCCTCGTCGAGGGCGGCGCAGCGGGCGAAGAAGACGGACGGGGCGATGATGTGCACCGCAGAGACGGCGGCAACGGTATCGGCCGGGATCTTTTCGTCGCGGGCCATGCTCACCAGGCGGCCATGGAAGAAGTCGCGAACCTGCTGGGCGACCTCGGCGGCGTCGAACTCAATGCCCTGCTCACTGTAGAGCTCGAGAGCGAAGTCGATGAGCGACGTGGGGTCGATCGGCAGGCGGTCGCGCAGGATGTTGATGATGCCGATAGCGGCACGACGCAGCGCATAGGGGTCGGAGGAGCCGGTCGGGGGCTCGCCGATGGCAAAGATACCGGCAATGGTATCGAGCTTGTCAGCACAGGCCACGATGCAGCCAGCGGTGCCCTCGGGCAGATCATCGCCGGCAAAGCGGGGACGATAATGATCGCGGATAGCATGGGCGACCTCGTCGTTCTCCCCCATCGCGATGGCGTAGTAACCGCCCATCACGCCCTGCTGGCTCGTGAACTCGACGACGGCGTTAGACACCAGGTCGGCCTTGCACAGGTGAGCGGCGCGAGCCGCATCGGCGGCCAGATGGGCACCCAGGTGAGCCTCGCGGGCGATGGCGAGCGCGAGCTGCTCAATACGCTCGGACTTGGCGAGCACGCTACCGAGCTTCTCCTGGAAGGCGACCTTGGCCAGACGCTCGCGGAACTCGTCAAGGGAGATCTTCAGGTCCTCCTCATAGAAGAACTTGGCGTCGTCCAGACGGGCGCGCACGACGCGCTCGTTGCCGTCGATCACGCGCTCGGCATTCTCGGGCTTGCTGTTGGAGACGACTACGAACTCACGCGTGAGCTTGCCCTCGCCGTCATAAATCGGGAAGTAGCGCTGGTTGGTGAGCATGGACTCGCAGATAATCTCGTGCGGGACCTTGAGGAACTCCTCATCGAAGGTACCGACGAGCACCGTCGGCCACTCGCAGAGGTTGATAACCTCCTCGAAGACCTTCTTGGGCGTGTCGACATGGCAGCCGGGGCGAGCGGCCTCGACCTCGGCGATACCGGCAAGGATGGCCTCGCGACGACGCTCGGCAGAGAGCACGCCGGCGTCCTCGAGCACCTGCTCGTAGACGGCGGGGCTGGCGACCACATGGTCACCGGGGCCCAGAACGCGATGTCCGCGCGTGGTATTGCCACTCGTCACATCGGCAAACGACACGGGCACGACGTCCTCACCCAAAAGGCAGCAGATCCAACGGACCGGACGAACAAACGTAGCGTGCTCGTGGCCCCAGCGCTGGCTGCGGTAGTTGGGCCACTGCAGGCCGGCGATAGTCTTCTCGCACAGAGACGTCAGGATCGGCGTAGCCGGAGCGGAGGGAATGTTCTTCTCGGCGAACACGTACTCGCGGCCGTCGGTGTCCTCGCGACGGACCAGGTCCTCGGCAGCCACACCGCACTTGCGGGCAAAGCCCTGGGCGGCCTTGGTGGCGTTACCGTCGGCATCAAAGGCAATGTTTGCCGCGGGGCCGCGCTTGACCTCGTGAACCTCGTCGGTCGCGGTGGCGACGTCGGCAACGAGCGCAGCCAGGCGGCGCGGGCTCGAGATCACGCGGACCTCGCCGTGGGCCAGACCGGCCTCGTCGAGACCCTTGGCGATCATGGTGCCAAGCTGCTTGACGGCATTGTTCAGCGGTGCGGAGGGCATTTCTTCCGTACCGATCTCAAACAGGAAATCCTTAGCGTCTGCCATGGCTTACGCCACCTCGCCTTCCTGGTCGGCATTCTCGTTGACTCCGGCGACCTCGGCCATGTAGGCCTCGCAGCACGCCTTGGCGACGGCGCGGACGCGCAGGATGTAGTTGGCACGCTCGACCGCGGACAGCGCGCCACGGGCATCGAGCAGGTTGAAGGCGTGGCTGCACTTCATGACGCAGTCGTACGCCGGCAGCGGCAGCTTGCGCTCCAGACAGGAGTGGCACTCGGCCTCGTAGTCGTCAAACTTCTGACGCATCATCTCGACGTTGGCGACCTCAAAGTTGTAGGCGCTGAACTCGCGCTCGTTCTCGAGGAACACGTCGCCATAGGTCATGGGCGTGCCGTCGGGCAGGTAGCTCCACACCAAGTCGTAGACGGAATTGACGCCCTGCGCATACATGGCGATGCGCTCCAGGCCATAGGTGATCTCGACGGGCACGGGGTCGACCTCGATACCGCCCACCTGCTGGAAGTACGTAAACTGCGTGACCTCCATGCCATTGAGCCAGACCTCCCAGCCAAGGCCCCAGGCGCCGAGCGTCGGGCTCTCCCAGTCGTCCTCGACAAAGCGGACGTCATGGTCGTTGGGGTCCAGACCGATAGCGGCAAGAGACCCCAGGTAAAGCTCCTGGGCGTTGACCGGAGAGGGCTTGATAAGCACCTGGAACTGATAGTAGTGCTGCATGCGGTTGGGGTTCTCGCCGTAGCGGCCGTCGGCGGGACGGCGGCAAGGCTGCGCATAGCAGGTGCGCCACTCGGCGGGACCGAGCGAGCGCAGCGTGGTCGCGGTATGGAAGGTACCGGCACCGACCTCGGAGTCATAGGGCTGCATAATGACGCAGCCCTGCTCGCCCCAGTACTGCTGGAGACGCAAGATGATGTCTTGGAAGGAAAGCGATGAAGCGTTCATGCCTCTAATATCCCCTCGTCGAAACGATTACACGGTTAGGTACTGTACTATAGCGGTTTTTAGTCGATAGCGCCGATGCGGTTGAGCGGCCAGTAGCGCACAAGCGCCACAGCGATCAAATCAGAGCGATCGACGGGACCAAAGTAGCGTGAGTCGGCAGAGTTTTCGCGGTTGTCGCCCATCACCCACACGCACCCGCCGGGAACGGTGTAGGGATAGCTTACCTGAGCGCCGGGCGCTTGGACCGAAAGTGGCCAGCTCATGCCCGTCGTATAGTCCTCGTCGAGCGCTTGGCCGTCAACGACCACCTTGCCATCCTGCAGGTCGACCGTCTGGCCGGCCGTGGCAATAACACGCTTGACAAGAACATCATGCTCGGAGGTGCCATCGGGGTTGTGAAACACCACGATATCACCCTGCTTGACGGGCTGACCGAGCTCGAGGCTCACCTTTTGTGCCAGGATCTGGTCGCCAATCTCGATCGTGGACTCCATGGAGCCGGTGGGCACCACAAAGGGCTCGACCACAAACGAGCGAATCAAGAAGGTGGCCACGAGCGCGATCGCGATGACCGCGATCCACTCAAAAGCGCCCCTCAACGCGGAATGCTGCGATGGAACCATTCTCACTCCTCGCTCTGCGAATACGCAGCGTCCAAAATCTCCTGCGCGTAAGCGCGCTCCTGGGGCGTAAGGCGCGCCGTCTCGATCAGATCGGGACGCCAGCGGCAGGTGCGCTCGATGGCGTTCTTGCGACGCCAGGCATCGACCTTGGCATGATCGCCACTCACGAGCACCGGCGGCACGCCCTCGCCGTTGAACTCGGCAGGACGGGTGTACTGCGCGTACTCGAGCAGTCCTCCGTCCTCGGCGGTCGAGAACGACTCGTCGACGTTGCTCATCTCGTCGCCCAGGGCGCCGGGGATGAGACGTACGACGGCATCGGCAACGACCATGGCGGGTAGCTCGCCACCCGTAAGCACATAGTCGCCAATCGACAGACGCTCGTCGGCATACGCATACGCGCGCTCGTCGACGCCCTCGTAACGGCTGCACACAAACAGCAGGCGCTTACTTTTGAGCAGGCGCTCGGCCACATGCTGCGTAAAAGGCTCGCCACAGGGGGTAAAGAACACCACAGTGGGCTTGGGACCCTCAGAGCTGATGGCCTCGATCGCCTCGGCAATAGGTTCGACCTTCATGAGCATGCCCTGCCCGCCCCCGTAGGGCTCGTCGTCGACGGTACGGTGGCGGTCATGGGTCCAATCGCGCAGGTCGTGGGCGCGGAACTCGAACAGCCCCGC
>CAJMRZ010000127.1 GCA_905215945.1 uncultured bacterium
ACGCTGGCCGCGGCGCTTGGCGAGGGCCAGGTTTTCGGCGATCTGCATGTCGGCAGCGGTACCGCGCATGGGATCCTGAAACACGCGGCCCAGGTACTTGGCGCGCTGCGACTCGCTCAGGCGCGAGATGTCGGTGCCGTCGAGCTCAATAACGCCCGAATCGAGCGGGTACACGCCGGCGATCATGTTGAGCAGCGTGGACTTGCCGGCGCCGTTGCCGCCGATCACGGTTACAAAGTCGCCGTCATTCAGGGTGAGGTCGACGCCGGTGAGCGCGCGCTTCTCGGTGACGGTGCCCTTGTTAAAGGTCTTCTTGACGTGCGAGAGCTTAAGCATCTGCCTCATCTCCCTTCGTGTAGGAGCTGCGGAGCTTATAGCGCTCCCAAACCACGGGTACGCACAGGGCCACAGCGACAATTACGGCGGAAAGCAGCTTCATGTCGTTGGCGTCCATGCCCAACTGCAGCACGATGGCGCGGATAAGGAAGTACACCACGGAGCCAAAGACGGCGGAGGCAAGACGGACGCTAAACTGCGTGAGGCCGCCGGGCAGCAGACGGCCGAGCACCTCACCGATAACAATGGCGGCAAGACCGATAACGATGGCGCCGGTACCCATGCCAATGTCGGCATACTTCTGGCTCTGGCAGATGAGCGCACCCGAAAGGCCAATGAGGGCGTTGGAGAGCACGAGGGCGATCATCTTGGTGGAGTTGGTGTTGACGCCCAGGGCGCGGATCATGTACTCGTTGTTGCCGGTGGCGCGCAGCGCCGAGCCAATCTCGGTGCCAAAGAACCAATACAGGATGGCAACGATAGCCACGGCGAGCAGGATGCCCAAGATGATGGCAACGGTGGACTGCGGCAGGCCGGTCATATTGCTGACGGCCGAAAACACGGTGCCCTTGGCAAGAATGGGCGTATTGGACTTGCCCATGATGCGCAGGTTGATGGACCACAGGCTGATCTGGGTGAGGATTCCGGCGAGGATCGCGGGAATCTCAAAGACGGTGGTCAAAATGCCCGTGACGGCGCCCGCGATGGCGCCGGCGCACATGCCGGCCAGCACGGCGAGCAGCGGGTCGACGTTGTTATTGACGATGAGCACAGCGCAGACGCAGCCGCCGAGGGCAAAGCTGCCGTCGCAGGTCATATCGGGAATGTCGAGCAGGCGGAACGTGATAAACACGCCAAGCACCATAATGCCCCAGAGGACGCCCTGCGAAACGGCGCCCTGCAATGCAATGAGCATGCTTCATACCTCCTAGGATAGGGTGGACACGTGATTCACCATAATAGCGGTAACAATGCATAGAAGAGCTGCGGACAGACGTTTTGTTTTACCTGAAACAAGCAGGGCGGACGCCGGTCTACAGCGCCCGCCCCTGTGGCTCAGATATTGAATAACGCGGCTAAAGCGCGAGCACGGGCTCTAGGCGCATGCCGCGTATGGCATTACGCGTCCAGAGCGGAAAGGTCGATGCCCAGGGCCTCGGCCATCTCGTCGTTCTTGACGACGACCAGGTCCTTGCTCGAGAGGTGCTTGATAGGCATGTCTTCGGGCTTGGCCTCGCCCTTCAGAATCTTGACGGCCATCTCGCCCGCGGCGTAGCCCAGATCCTCGTAGTTGATGGAGAGGGTGAACAGGCCGCCGGCCATGCACATGCCCTCCTCGCCAGTCACGAAGGGAAGCTTGTTCTCCTTGCAGATCTGGCCCACCTGCGAGGCGCCCGCGGCGATGGTGTTGTCGGTGGGGGAGTACAGCGCGTCGACCTTGCCCACGGCAGACTCGACGACGGACTGAATCTCGTTGGAGCTCGAGACGGTGAAATCGGTGTACTCGAGGCCCAGCTTGTCGAGCTCCTTCTTGGCGGCCTTGATCTGGACGTCGGAGTTGGACTCGGCGGTGCAGTAGAGCAGGCCGACCTTCTTTACGTCGGGCAGGACCTTCTGCATCATCTCGAGCTGCTCGGCGACTGGGGTGAGGTCGGAAGCGCCCGTGACGTTGGTGCCGGGCTTGTCGTTGTCCTGGACCAGGCCGGAGGCGGCGTAGTCGGTGATGGCGCAGCCCACGATGGGGATATCGGCCGTGGCGCCGGCGGCAGCCTGCGCGGCGGGCGTGGCGATGGCATAAATCAGGTTGACGTTGTCGCCCACAAACTTGTCAGCAATGGACTTACACGTGGACTGGTCGTTCTGGGCGTTCTTCTGGTCGATCTTGACCTTAAGGCCGCTCTTCTTGATGGCCTTGACGAAGCCGTCGTTGGCGGCATCGAGCGCGGAGTGCTCGGTGAGCTGCAGAACGCCGATGGTGTAGTCGGAACCGGCGGCAGCGGAGCCGGAACCAGAGCTGCCGCCGCATCCGGCGAGCGGGGCGAGCGCGAGCAGGCCAGCGGAGACCAGAAGGCTCCTGCGGCTGATGGTGATGTCCTTCATATCATTACCCCCAGTATAAAAATGGCTGGAAACACTGCACTGGGACAAAGTGCAAGTGGAACTATAGTAGCGCTGATGTCCATTTTTACAACAGCCTGGCGGGTTTTTTAATACAGAATCGGATGGGCGGTACGGGTAGTCGAATGGGCGGCGGAGGGTCTTATGCGGCGGAGGAGGCGTCGTCCTCGTCCAGGGCGGCGAAGAGCTTCTTGCCGTCGAGGAGACGTGTGGTGACGTTTCTCATACGGGCGATCTCGACGGTGCGCAGCGTATCGTCGGTGCCTCGGGCGTCGTAGACCGTTCCCAGCAGATACGAGATGCCATCGCGCTGCCTGATGGCAAAGGGACGGAGTGTCATCCGTGCTGCTTCGGTTTCGCCACGCGTCGTGACGCTCGAAATATCAAAACTCACCGTGGTTCCGTGGTCGATGGCCTGCTCGACGAGCTCGCACGTGTCGATGCGCTTGATGGGCGTGCGTGTTGCCTTGGTAGCCTTGCTGCCTGCGCTTGGAGCGGGTTCGGGTGTATCGAGGTAGCCGCGAACGTCGGCGCTCGCCATGGCAACTAAGTGCTGCGCCATGCTCTTGCGGATAGCGATAGGCGTGGAGCGGTTGCGCATGACCATACCGTGGAGCCGGATGATCTCTTCATCGGTGAGCGGGCGGGTAAGAAGTTTGTAGCCCACGCCGCGTTTGTACTCAATTTCGTATCCGGCATGGCGAAGCGCGGAGATGGCGGTGTAGATGCTGCGCCGCGCCGCCGAGATGGGCATGCGGGCGGGGTCGTCGGGATGGGCGAGGCGCCGGATCAACTCATCGGAAAGCATGGCCTTGTCCTCGCCGGTGTTTTCGCTTAATAGTTGCAGGATGCGAACGGCGCGATAGGCTGCCATCGAGGCGGCGCCTCTAGTCGTGGTGTCGTAGGTTTCAACAGCGGCTTCGGTCATGGTGCCCACGTCCTTTCCGTTTTGGGTGGCGACGGTATGGAGCCTAGGACGTGGGGCTTTCCCAGGGGCGCAGGGCGCTCTGGGCGGTCGGTAGTCGTCGGCAAACGGCGGGTCGAGTTTTCAACAGCCCTGCTCAACTGACCAAAAACTTGCCAAAAGCTTGACGGATGCTGTTGAAAAAAAGCGTCTCTCGACCGATGTCGAGAGGCGCTTGTGCGATGAGCGTTGGCGTGTGGCGACGCGAGCTAGCGTCCGACGATTAGAAGTCGGCGTTGCCCACGGTGCGCGGGTGCGGCAGGACGTCGCGGATGTTGCCCACGCCGGTCAGATACATGACCAAGCGCTCGAAGCCCAGACCGTAGCCGGCGTGCTTGCAGGAACCGTAGCGGCGCAGGTCAAGGTAGTACTTGTACTGCTCGGGATTCATGCCCAGGTCCTTGATGCGGGCCTCGAGCAGATCCAGGCGCTCCTCGCGCTGGGAGCCGCCGATAATCTCGCCGATACCGGGAACCAGGCAGTCGGCGGCGGCGACGGTCTTGCCGTCCTCGTTCATGCGCATGTAGAACGCCTTGATATCGGCCGGGTAGTCGGTCACGAAGGTCGGGCGCTTAAAGTGCTCCTCGGTCAGGAAGCGCTCGTGCTCGGTCTGCAGGTCGATGCCCCAGCTGACGGGGTAATCAAACTGGTGGCCAGCAGCGACTGCCTGCTCCAGGATCTCGACGGCCTCGGTGTAGGTAACGCGGGCAAAGTCGGAGTTGGCGACATGGTCCAGGCGCTCGAGCAGACCCTTGTCCACAAACTTGTTGAGCATATTGAGCTCGTCGGGGCAGGTGGCCATGACGTCCTTAAGGACGTACTTGAGCATGGCCTCGGCGTTATCCATGTAGTCGTTCAGGTCGGCAAAGGCCATCTCGGGCTCGATCATCCAAAACTCGGCGGCGTGGCGCGTGGTGTTGGAGTTCTCGGCACGGAAGGTGGGGCCAAAGGTGTACACGTCGCCAAAGGCCATGGCAAAGTTCTCGGCATTGAGCTGGCCGGACACGGTAAGGCTCGCGTGCTTGCCAAAGAAGTCCTGGCTCCAGTCGACCTCGCCGGACTCGGTGAGGGGCGGATTTTTGGGGTCGAGCGTGGTCACGCGGAACATCTCGCCGGCGCCCTCGCAGTCACTCGTGGTGATGATGGGGGTGTTGACGTAGACAAAGCCCTGCTCCTGGAAGAAGCGGTGGATGGCGGCAGCCGCGACAGAGCGGATGCGGAACACGGCGCGGAACAGGTTGGTGCGCGGGCGCAGGTGCTGCTGGGTGCGCAGGAACTCGACGGTTGCGCGCTTCTTCTGCAGCGGGTAATCCGGGGCGCTGACGCCCTCGACCTCGATGGAGGTGGCAGAAAGCTCGAAAGGCTGGGGCGCATCGGGGGTCAGCTTGACGGTGCCGGTGCAAATGAGTGCGGCCGAGACGTTTTGATGGGCGATCTCGTCGTAGTTGTCGAGTGCCTCGCGGTTCATGACGACCTGCAGGTCGCGGAAGCAACTGCCGTCGTTGAGCGTAACAAAGCCAAAGTTCTTCATGTCGCGGACGGACTTGACCCAGCCGGCGACGGTGACGGTCTGGCCGCCGAGCGACTCGGCATCGGCATAGAGCTGCGCGATTTTGGTGCGGTTCACGTATCCTCCCATAACGGTTGAATGATAGTTATCCATACAGTTCGATATTCTAGCAGCTCGGCTCATTTGGGCTATACAGATAAGGCATTGACAACCAATTGGTCAGTCTCTCATTTGTTTTTTG
>CAJMRZ010000128.1 GCA_905215945.1 uncultured bacterium
CCATATATGCGCCAGGGTTTCGACAACGCGAAGTATATCGAGCTGCAGGCTGCTCACATTAAGGAGCGCATCTCGCAGTTTGGTGGCAAGCTCTATTTGGAGTTTGGCGGTAAGCTGTTCGATGACTATCATGCGAGCCGCGTGCTGCCGGGTTTTGAACCGGACAGCAAGTTCCGCATGCTCAAGAGCATCGCCGACGATGTCGAGGTTATCATCGCGATCAACGCGAACCACATCGAGAAAAACAAGGCTCGTGGTGACCTCGGTATTACCTATGACGAGGATGTGCTGCGCCTGGTTGACCTGTTTCGCGGCAACGGCTTTGCTGTCGCGGCTGTGGTCATCACCCAGTACGCCGGCCAGCCCGCTGCCGATGTGTTCCGCAACCGCCTGAACGCGCTCGGTATTCCCGCCAAGCTGCACTATCCCATCGAGGGGTATCCGCACGATGTCGATCTGATCGTGTCCGACGATGGCTACGGCAAGAACGAGTTTGTCGAGACCACCCGACCGCTCGTCGTGGTCACTGCCCCCGGTCCTGGCTCGGGCAAGCTTGCCACCTGCCTGTCTCAGCTCTATCACGAGCACAAGCATGGCACGGCCGCCGGCTATGCCAAGTTCGAGACCTTCCCTGTCTGGAATCTTCCTCTGACGCATCCGGTCAATATTGCCTACGAGGCCGCCACGGCTGACCTCGACGACGCCAATATCATCGATTCGTTCCACCTTGAGGCCTACAACAAGACCACGGTCAACTACAACCGCGACGTCGAGGCCTTCCCGGTGGTCCGTGCTCTGATGGAAAAGATCCTGGGCAAGAGCCCCTACCAGAGTCCTACGGACATGGGCGTCAATATGGTCGGCTTTGCCATCACCGATGACGATGCCTGCCGCGACGCTTCCAAGATGGAGATCGTCCGCCGCTACTTTACCGCGGTCGAAAATGTGCGCCGTACCGGCGTGGGCGATGAGCAAGTCGACCGTCTCAAGATTATTATGAAGAAAGCCGGCATCGATAAGAACTACTCACCGGCGCGCTCGGCGGCCCTCACCAGGGAGCAGCTGACGGGTGGTCCCGTGGGTGCCATGGTCATGCCCGATGGCTCCGTGGTGACCGGTAAGACCTCCACGCGCCTGGGCGCCGCAAGTTCGCTCATTATGAACGCCCTCAAGCACGTCTCGGGCGTCGACCTTGAGCTCGAGGTCATTAGCGATGAAGCGATCGAGCCCATCAGCAAGCTCAAGACGCATTTCCTGGGCAGCAAAAACCCGCGCCTCCACACCGACGAGACGCTTATGGCGCTGTCGATCACCTCGGCCACGAGTGAGACGGCCGCTCGCGTCCTTTCGGGCCTGGAGCAGCTGCGCGGTTGCGATGCCTTCTTTAGCGTGATTATCTCGCCGACGGACGAGACGGTACTGCGCAAACTGGGTATCAACGTGTGCTGCGAGCCCAAGTTTGAGCGCCGCGGTTTCTTCCATCGCTAAGTTTGAAGCACCGCGGTAATTACATTGCATTTTGGCCGTATCGGGTTAGCGCCCGGTACGGCTTTTTGATCAATAAAGCGCCTATTTCGGCGAAAAATAGCTGTTTACCTGCCTAGAAACAATTTGAGCGGTATACAATAACCATAACTGTTTCATCCTTAGCGGGATGCCGCATGATGGATATTACCTGCCATCGTGAGGTGTGTCGGTCGCGCACGGCGCGTTAGATGCTCGTGCTCGGTTTGAGGAGGCTGCTATGGCGGGCAAGGGTCGTGCGAGTGTCAACGATATGAAGCGTGTCGAGGTGCTGGTGTTGATGGAGATCGACCAGCAAACCGAAGACAATGGCGGGCCGTATGGTTTCTCGCGCAAAACGCTTGCCGAGCGCGTGGGGGTTTCGCCGTATCGTGCCCGCGCCGCAATCGATCGCTTGGATTCCGAAGGCATGATTGATGTCGTCTCGCGTTATAGCGACGACGGCGGTCAGCTTGCAAATGGCATTTGCCTCACCGAACGTGGCGAGTGGTATCTTGAGGGCGTCCGTACCGGCATGCTCGTTCAAGAAATGCTTGAGGACGAGGTTGCTGATCGATAGCAGCATGTAACCCTTGCCATAGCGACGCCGCCTGGGAAACCGGGCGGCGTTTTGTTTCAAGATTGAGAAATGCAATCGCACGCGAGAAAAATTGCGAACGGTCCGCGGCGCGAGTATTACAATGAAGACCCGTAAGATGTGGATAAACAACTTCTACGGGAAGCGCAGGTAACTCAATATGACCAAGCATGTGTTCGTAACCGGTGGCGTGGTTTCGTCCCTGGGCAAGGGTATTACCGCGGCCTCGCTGGGCCGTCTGCTCAAGTCGCGTGGCTACAAAGTAACGATGCAAAAGGCCGACCCGTATCTGAACGTCGACCCCGGTACCATGAGCCCCTTCCAGCATGGTGAGGTCTTCGTTACCGAGGATGGTTACGAGTCCGACCTGGACCTGGGTCATTACGAGCGCTTTATTGATGAGAACCTGACCCGCGATTCCAACTTTACGACCGGCGCCATCTATAAGAGCTTGATCGCCCGCGAGCGTCGCGGCGACTTTTTGGGCGGTACCGTGCAGGTGATTCCCCACGTCACCAATGCCATTAAGGACAAGTTCCGCCGCATTGAGGAGCAGACCGGCTCCGATGTAGTCATCACCGAGCTGGGCGGCACGATCGGCGACATCGAGTCCCAACCGTTTGTCGAGGCCATCCGTCAGTACCGCAAGGAGGCCGGCCCCGAGAACGTCTGCTACATCCACGTGTCGCTCGTTCCCTATATCGCCGCCGCCCACGAGGTCAAGACCAAGCCCACGCAGCATTCCGTCAAGGAGCTCCGCAGCTTTGGTATCCAGCCCGATATCATCGTGCTGCGCTCCGACCACCATATCGATGACGCTATCCGCGGAAAGATCGCAAGCTTCTGCGACGTCGACACCGATTGCGTCTTTACCAACGAGGACTGCGCGAGCATTTACGATGTTCCGCAGCTGCTTGCCGAGCAGGACTTTGACCTGCGCATTTGCGAGCGCCTGGGTCTGGACCCGCGTGAGCGCGACATGAGCGAGTGGAACGAGTTCCTGCGCAAACAGAATCACGCCAACCATCACGCCGACAAGGTGAAGATCGCCGTCGTGGGCAAGTACACGCAGCTGCCCGATGCGTACCTGTCGGTTATCGAGGCCCTGCACCATGCGGGCGTCTTCTACGATCGCCACGTTGACGTACAGCTGGTCGATGGCGAGAGCCTCGATGAGCAGAACGTCTCCGAGGTCCTGGGTGACGCCTCGGGCATCTTGGTCCCTGGCGGCTTTGGTAAGCGCGCCCTGGAGGGCAAGATCCTCGCGGCCGAGTTCGCCCGCGAGCACAAGATTCCGTATCTGGGCATTTGCCTGGGTATGCAGGTGGCCGTGTGCGAATTTGCCCGCAACGTCGTCGGCCTTGCCGGCGCCAGCTCTTTCGAGTTCGATCCGGATGGCCCGTATAGTGTCATCGACCTGATGAGCTCGCAGGAGGACGTGACCGAGAAGGGCGGCACCATGCGTCTGGGTGCCTATCCGTGCAAGCTTGCTGCCGATTCCCTCGCGCGCGAGGCCTATGGCGAGGAGCTCGTCTACGAGCGTCACCGTCACCGTTTTGAGTTCAACAACGCCTTCCGTGACCAGCTCGAGGACGCCGGTTTGGTTATCTCGGGTCTGTCGCCCGACGAGCGCCTGGTCGAGATGGTCGAGCTGCCGCGCGACGTGCATCCGTGGTATGTGGCCACCCAGGCTCATCCCGAGTTCAAGAGCCGTCCGACCAACCCGCAGCCGCTGTTCCGCGAGTTCGTACGCGCTTCGATCGGCCAGCACGAGGGTGTCGACCGTCTGCAGGTGACGCCCATGAACCTCGCTACGGACTAAGGGTGCCGGCGAATAAGGAACATACCGAAGCTACTCCCTCGTCGCTCGCTGTGGCGGCGGGGGAGTATCTCGATTACCTCGCGGTCGAGCGGGGCTTGGCGCGCAATACGATTGCGGCCTACCGTCGTGACCTGACGACGTACTGCGCCTATCTGGAGCGGGCGGGTATTGTGTCTTTTGAAGAGGTGACTCGTCAGGTCGTGGAGGGCTTTGTCGCCGACCGTCGCGATGGGGGCTATTCCGATGCCTCGGTGGAGCGTGCGCTTGCAGCCGTGAAGGGCCTGCATGCCTTTTTGGTGCGCGATGGGGCCGTGGCCCAAAACCCGACGGCGGCGTTGCGCCTGCCCAAAAAGGCAGATCGCCTGCCGGAATACCTTTCGGTGGAGGATGTCTCGGCGCTGCTCGATCAAGACTTTCCCGAGGGCGAGATGGGGCTGCGCGATCATGCCATCTTGGAAGTGCTTTACGGTTGCGGCTTGCGCGTGAGTGAGCTGGTTGGGCTCGATGTGGGCGATATCCATATCGATGACGGGTTTGTCCTGGTGCGCGGTAAGGGCTCCAAGGAGCGTCTGGCCCCGTTGGTGGGAAGCGCGGCTCGCGCCCTGACGCACTATCTAGGTGACGGGCGCACTCTCCTGGCCGCCCATGCTCACGGGACGGAGACCTTGGCGGTCTTTTTAAATAAGAACGGACGTCGCCTGTCGCGCCAGGCCGTGCATGCGATATGCGAGCGGTATGGGCGCCAAGTGGGGCTGGTGGGGCTCCATCCCCACACCTTGCGCCACTCCTTTGCCACCCACATGCTCGCGGGCGGTGCCGACCTGCGTGTGCTGCAGGAGATTTTGGGCCATGCCGATATTTCGACCACGCAGGTCTACACACATGTCGACCGCACGCAACTGACCGAGGTCTATCTGGCGGCGCATCCGCTGGCACATCGCTAGCACCTCGCTGACCTGCATATTTATAAATATTAGGGGGGGCGGGCCCCAGATTGCCGATACGCACTTTTGCGCGCATGGGCAATCTGGGGCCCGTCCCATTTTTCGCCAGACACCGACGCGGCGGTGGGCCGTGTGTGTCGTGGGTGGGGGAGTTTGGGGGCGATGTGAACGGCGTGTAAAGGGACGTAAAAATCGCCTCAAGGTCAACTTGAAGGTTGAGGTTCGCGGGCGTGGTTCTACAGGTGGCATCCCGCCTTTGCTGTAAACACAACATATTGTGTT
>CAJMRZ010000129.1 GCA_905215945.1 uncultured bacterium
GACGACACGGTGATGGGAAACATCCGCCTCGGGCGTCGTGATGCCACCGATGAGGAAGTGCTTGCGGCCGCGCGTGCCGCCAACTGCGACGAGTTCGTGAACCGCATGCCGCAGGGCTACGACACCATGATCGGCGAGAACGGCTCCAAACTCTCCGGTGGCGAGCGCCAGCGCATCTCCATCGCCCGCGCGCTGCTCAAAGACGCGCCCATCGTGCTGTTGGACGAGGCGACGGCAAGCTTGGATGTGGAGAACGAGACCGTGGTACAGCAGGCGCTTTCCCGTCTGCTTACAGGTAAGACGGTTATCGTTATTGCCCACCGTATGCGTACGGTGGAAAATGCCGACAAAATCGTCGTGCTCAAGGATGGTGTGGTTGCCGAGCAGGGCACTCCGGCACAGCTCAAGGCGGCAGGTGGAGAATTCGCCCGTATGGTCGCACTGCAAAAGGAGGCGGCGGACTGGCAGCTGTAGGGAATGTGACAAGGGGACTGTCCCTTTGTCATATTGGGTTCACCCCATAGTTTCCAAAAGGTTAACTTTGGTTGACCATAATAGTTCGACTAAACTAGTCTCAAAAGTGTGCTCGAGCAAACTAATGAACTCGGGTGCTAAGGCACCATGCCGCGCTTGTGCGGCAAAAGGGAGAAGCAACATGAAGAAGTCGACGTTCAATACCCTGCTTGTCGGTGGCGGTTTTCTGCTTGGCACGGCCGGCATCAAGCTGCTTACCAGCGCTCCGGTCAAGAATGCCTGCGTGCAGGGTATCGCGTGCGGCATGCGCATCAAGAACGGCTACCAGGACATGGTCGAGCAGGCCAAGGCCAATGTCGATGACATGGTTGCCGAGGCTGCTTACATCACCCAGAGCGAGGCCGCTGCGGACAAGGCAGCCGAGTAGCACTCCAAGGCACAAACTATGAGATTCTCGATTATTAGCGAGATCCCCGGCAGGACCCGTCTTCAATTGGCGGGTCCTGTGCCAGAGAGCGATCTCGATGCGCTTCTTAAGCTCAGCGGCGATATCGACGGCGTGCACAAGGTGCGCGTTTACGGTCGTATTGGCCAGATGGCGCTCGAATATGACGAGCAGCGTCGCGCGGCCGTGCTCGATGCCCTGGACGCGCTCGATGTCCAGGCCATTGCCGACGCAAAGACGGGTTACGTGATGCAGCTTGAGCCACGCAAGCACAAGCTCGTCATGGATCTCGCCACACTTATCGGCGCCCACTACGCGCGCCGCTGGTTTCTGCCTACGCCGCTGCGTGCGGTGTTTGTCGTGGCCGGTTACATGGCATTTTTGCGCGCTGCCCTTCATGAGCTGGCGCAGCCGCGCCTGACCGTTCCTGTGCTCGACGCTTCGGCCATCGGCATTTCGTTCGTCAAACGCGACGTCGACACCGCGGGCCAGACGATGTTCCTGCTCAACGTGGGCGAGCTGCTCGAGGACTACACCCGCGCCATGAGCGAAAACGAGCTCATCAACTCGCTGCTCGACGTGCCTGACAAGGCGCAAAAGGTGGTCGGTGACACCGAGGTAAGCGTTGCCGCCACCGAGCTTGAGCCCGGCGACTTGGTCGCCGTTCGCACCGGCATGTCCATCTGCATCGACGGCGTGGTCGAGCAGGGAAGCGCCATGGTCAACCAGGCGACCCTGACCGGCGAGCCGCTTGCCGTCGAGCGCAGCGCAGGCGACGACGTGTTCGCCGGAACCGTCGTGGAAGACGGCAGCATCTTGGTGCGCGTGCGCGCCAATACGGCCCAGACCAAGCTCCGCTCGATCGTCTCGCTCGTGCAGGCGGCCGACTCGCTCAAGTCCGAGGGCCAGTCGCACATGGAAGACCTTGCCAACAAGATCGTCCCGTGGAACTTCCTACTCGCGGGCCTGGTTGCGCTTACCACCCGCAGCCTCATCAAGACCTCGGCGGCGTTGATGGTCGACTACTCGTGCGCACTCAAGCTCACGGGTTCCGTGGCCGTCATGACCGCTATGAGCGATGCTGCCAAGATGGGCGTCATGGTCAAGGGCGCCAAGTACTTTGAGTCGTTTGCCAAGGCCGACACCATTGTGTTTGATAAGACCGGCACGCTGACCGAGGCACAGCCGCGCCTGGCTTGCGTGCTTACCACCGATGGCTGGAGTGAGGACGAGATTCTGCGCCTTTCCGCTTGCCTGGAGGAGCATTTTCCGCATCCGGTGGCGCGCGCCGTGGTCAATGCGGCACGTGAGCGCGGACTCGAGCACCGCGAGCGCCATGCCGCCGTCGAGTACATCGTGGCGCACGGCATCGCTTCGTCCATCGAAGGGCGTCGCGCCATCATCGGTTCCGCGCACTTTGTATTCGAGGACGAGGGTGCGCAGCTTGAGTCCGACATCAAGGAGCGCATCGAGTCCCAGATGCAGGGCCTGTCGCCGCTGTATCTGGCGGTCGATGGCACGGTCGTGGGCGTGCTCGGCATCGAGGACCCGCTTAAGCCCGGGGTCCGTGAGGCCATCGCCGACCTGCATGCGTTGGGCGTCAAGCATGTCGTTATGCTCACGGGCGACTCCGAGCGCACGGCCGAGCGCATTGCGCGAGAGGCGGGGGTCGACGAGTTTAAGGCCGAGCTGCTGCCCGAGGACAAGTACGCGTATGTTGAGCGCATTAAGGGCGAAGGGCGCCATGTTGCCATGGTGGGCGACGGCGTCAACGATTCGCCGGCACTCGGTTTGGCCGACGTGGGGCTGGCAATGGGTGGCGGAAGCGACATCGCCAAGGAGGTCGCCGATATCATCCTGACCGATACGGATCTGGCCGCTATCGTGCGCCTGCGCCGCATGAGCCAGGGCCTCGTTGATCGTCTGACGAGCTCCTACTCTAAGGTGATGCTCACCAACTCAGCGCTCTTGGCACTGGGCATTACCGGCGCGATTACCCCGCAGGCGTCGTCGCTGCTGCACAACGGCTCGACGATTGCCTACAGCCTGAGCAACGCGAAGGCTTACCTGCGTTAGCGCTTTTGCTTGAGTTTATGGCCTGCATTTGGACGGTGTTGCATCTGTCGGAATGCAGGCCTTTTGCGTTTGACCATGTGCTAGCTTGTCTATATAGTGTTGCTAGCAGGGCTAGCAATTGAAGGGAGCGGGATCGAGGTGGGTGCTGTTAGCGGCATGGCGCAGGTGAACGTTCGCGTGGATCGCCAGGTTAAGAACCGTGCCGAGGAGGCGCTGCGGCTTTCGGGCGGGTCATTGCCCGAGCTCATCAAAAAGGGGGTGGCCAAGGTCGCGCAGGGTGGCGGGCAGTGCGAGGAAGTGCTTGCGGCCGTCGACGACCGGCAGCAGACCGTCGCGCCCGATACTCCGTTTGCCGCGTCGTGGGCGGCGGCAGACCGGCTTTATGCAGATTTGGGCATCGCTACGTCGCCCGTATCCGACGATCGCGGTTGGGACACAATCTATTCCGAAGCCATGGATGAGCATTATCGCCAAAAGGGGATGATCCAGTGAGTGGGGCGCCTCTCAAGATCATGGTGGACGCCAACGTATGGGTCGATTCGTTTTGCGTTGACCATGCCGAGTCGCTTGCCGCGCGTGCGTTTATTGGGCAGGCGACGGAGACGGGGGCGTTGCTGTTCTTCCCGGTGCATATCGCTAAGGACGTGCTGTACGTTGTCCAACACGAGCTGAAGTGTAGCGTTCTTGCCAGCGGGGGAGCGATTGACGAGGCGTCTGCCCGTGCAATTGGCGATGCGGCGTTGGCGTTTGTTCGGAACATGACCGAAAACGCCACGGCCGTGGGTGCAGATGCGTCGGACCTTTGGCTGGCCGACAAATACTTAGCGCTCCATCGCGATTACGAAGACAACTTGGTGCTCGCCGCGTGCAAGCGCGCGCAGGTCGATTACTTGGTGACCAACGATCGTAAGCTGCTCGAACATGCCGATCTTGCAGCAAAGACCCCGCGCCAAATGATGCCAATTCTGGCTTTGACCGAACGTGGCGGCGCGGCTATCGGTTGACGCGAACTGTTTGCGGGCCTCTTGGACGACGATGCGCCAAGGGGCCCGCGTCTGCTATTTACAAAAGCTCGGCCTTAATGGCGGGACTTTCTGCGAGCTGCTCGGCTGCCTTTTCGTCGGAGCTGTCGAGTGCTGCCAGGCTGCGGTAGACCCACTCGTTGACCTGGGTGTTTTTGACGCCTGCGGTCTGCATAAGGGCGCCTACCTCGCGGATTGCTGCGAGCAGATCGGCTTTGGGACCCGCGAGCTCGACCTCGACGCCGTGGTAGGCGGTCACGCCGCGGTTTTCGCTCACGTGGTCGATAAAGCCCTCGACGGTCTCAAGCTGCTGGGCGAGAGTTGCATCATCGTCAGCGTCCAGCGCGACGAGTGCGTTCGATACCGTGAGGGCGGGATGTCCGCAGGGTACAAAGCCCTCGATCACATCCATAGCTTCGGTAATGGTTGAGCCCAGGCCTGCGAGGGCATTGACAAGTTGCTGCTTGGTATCCATAACGGTCCTTTCGACGGGTCAATTTTGCTTGGCGAAAATATACGTGACGCGATCGGTAGCAAAAGTGCGAAGTGCGGCGCACATTGGGGTCTTCACAGCTCGTGCATAGAACAGCTGTCCGCTTTCAGAACGTGGTAAGATAACACTCCACAAGCGGGGCTCGCTCCGTATGTTCCTTGAAAAGTCGACGGGCGTTGGGTGCTCGTGCCCAATACCATCCAGACTTTCCCGACATTCGGGGGCGACTGGTTTCGACACGATAGCTCTGAGAGAGGAAGCAAGCCGAGGTCTCCTCGCCTCGTTAAACAGGGGTACCGTCAAATTGAATTGACAACAACTCTTCTTTTGAGCCTATGGCTCTCGCTGCTTAGTTTATAGCGGCGCGTCAACCCGGTGATTTCCCCGACACCGGCGCGACGTCATGTTAGGGGAATGCTCCCGCGCACGTAATCGGTATGGCGCGGGCTAAGACCGAACCGGTTGGGATGCCGCGAGCGTGTCGCTGCGCGCAAAGCGTCCGAGACTAAACCAGCGACTGAGCTTGGAGATGCCAATCAGGGGGCTTTCGTGGACCGGAGTTCGATTCTCCGCGCCTCCACCAATATTTACAGGCAGGTAGATACTTATATCTACCTGCC
>CAJMRZ010000130.1 GCA_905215945.1 uncultured bacterium
GTCCGGCATCGATATCGTAAAACCGCAGCAGCAAGTTGATGAGCGTCGTCTTGCCTGCGCCCGTGGTTCCCACCACGGCAATCTTCTGGCCCGGCTCGGCGGTAAACGACACATCGCGCATAAGCGGCTTGTCGGGCGAATAACCAAAGCGTACATGCTCAAAGGAGACGCGGCCCTCCACGCGACCCGGCAGCTTGGCGGCCTTGTCCGGCAGCGGATCGGCCTCCATCTCGGGCTCATCGAGCAGGTCGAACACGCGCTCTGCACTCGCCAGCGCGCTCTGCAGCGAGTTAAAGGTAAACGACAGCTGCGTCATGGGCTCGGATGCCTCATAGATAAACTGGAAGAACGCCTGGAACACGCCGACGGTCATATGCCCGGCAACCAGCATGCTGCAGCCCACAAGCGCAATCACGATCTGCGCCAAGCGGCCGATAAAGCGCACCGCGGGGCCGACGGCGTTAATCATAAAGTCGGCCTTGGTGCTCACGCGCGCCAGCTCCTTCGAAGCCTCGTGCACCTCGGCAGAGCTCTGGCGCTCGCGGTTAAACGCACGGATCACCAGACGGCCCGAGTAGCCTTCCTCGACCGCGCTCGTAATCTTGGACACCCACTCCTGGCGCTCGCCCGTCACATCGTGCGTGCGGCGCGAAACGACCTTCGTCACCAGCAGCGAAAGCGCCGTAAAGAACAAAAAGACAAGCGTGAGCGGCACGCTAAACACGAACATCACGCTCACGGCGCCCACCACGGTACCGATCGACACCAGAAGCTGCAGCAAGCCGCGCTGCATGCTCTCAGACATCTTGTCTAAGTCGTTGGTCGCACGGCTGACGACCTCGCCGGGACGATGCGCATCAAAGAAGGCAAGCGGCAGACGGTTGAACTTTTGAGCGATGCGGTTACGCAGGTGCAGGTTAAGGCGTTCGGCCACGCTCGACATCAAAAAGCTCTGGAGCGCGTAGAACGAGGCGGCGGCCGTCCAAATCAAAAAGTAGATGAAGATAGTCCTGCCGCAGTTCTCCCAGGTGATGCTGAAGGTGGTGTCGTTGGCAAACGCCACCTGAATGTGGCTCCACAGCTCATCGATCACGCGGGCGCTATATGCCGGCGCAGCAGTGTTAAAGATGGCATAGAACACAATGCTCGCGAACACGATATAGAAGCGCCAATGGTCGCCGGCAGCCTCGCTCCACAGGCGGCGCACCGTCGCCCAGGTATCTCGAGGCGTCTCGTCCTCGTCTTCATCGTCCACGTCGCGCATACGCTCTGCCTCGGCGCGGGCGCGCTCGTCCTCGGCACGTTCGTTTTCCTCGTAGAGCGCTTGGCGGCGAGCCTCGCGCTCGGCTGCAGCCTTGGCGGCGTCATCCAGCTCGGGTGCCACGGCAGCCGTTTCCTCGACCAGTACCGCGGCAGCGGCGTCATCAACGCCGCCCTGCTTCTTGAGCTCCTCGGTCATGCTACTCACCTCCCTTCATCTGCGATTCCGCGATGGCGCGGTACACCTCGCAGGTTTCCATAAGCTCGCCATGCGTGCCCAAGCCCACAACCTCGCCATCCTTGAGCACGACGATCTGGTCGGCGTGCAAGATCGTCGAGATGCGCTGCGCGATGATGAGCACCGCAGCGTCACGCGTCTCGTCTTGCAACGCATGACGCAGGGCGGCATCGGTCTTAAAGTCCAGGGCCGAAAAACTGTCATCGAAGATATATAGATCGGCATGCTTCATGAGCGCGCGAGCAATGGCCAGGCGCTGGCGCTGACCACCCGAGAAGTTCGTACCGCCCTGGGCAACCGGGGTATCGAGCCCCTGCGGTTGGTCGAGTACAAAGGTGCTCTGGGCAACCTCAAGCGCGTGAAGCATGTCGCCCTCGGTCGCGCCTTCGTTACCAAAGCGAAGGTTGCTCGCCACCGTGCCCGAGAACAGCCACGCCTTCTGCGGCACATAGGCGATGTGTCCACGGATCTCATCTTGCGAAAGCTCGCGCAGATCGACACCGTCCAGGCGAATGGTGCCCTTGGTGGCATCGTGGAAGCGCAGCAAGAGCTTGGCCACCGTCGACTTGCCCGAACCCGTCGAGCCGACGATTGCGGTCGTCTGACCGCGACGACAGGCAAAGCTCAGGTCGCACAGGGTGTCCTCGTCGGCATCGTCAAAACGGAACGACATGTGGTCGAACACGGCCACCGCGTCGGCACCGTCAACAGACTCCGCCGCGCACGTGTCCAGCGTGCGCTTGCCGTCCACGATGCTCGGCTCAATCTCCAACACCTGCTGCGCACGGTTCAGGCATGCGGCGGCGCGTGGGAGCGTCAGAATCACCATCTGCGCCGTCATCACAAAGAACAGGATCAGGATCGCGTACTCCAGCACGGCCGAGATGCTACCGATTTGCATGGCGTGGACGCCCACGCGGTTGCCGCCCACCCACAGCACCGCCACCTCGGCGATATTCATCAAAAAGAAGCTGGAGCTGTCGAGACCCACAAACAGGTGGTTGACCTTGATGGCATTGGCCGCGTAATCGCTAAACACCTCGTCCAGGCGCTGCTCCTCGTGGCGCTCCTTGTTAAATGCGCGGATGACGCGCACGCCCACGATGTTCTCGCGCAGCACCACGTTCATGCGGTCGATAAAGCTCTGCAGGCGCATAAAGATCGGCGCGGCGTTGGCAACGGTAAAGACCGCCGCCACCAGCACGATCGCAACCACCACGCCCAGCAGCGTACCCATGGCGGGATCGATGAACCAAGCAAAAATGATGCCTGCCACGGCCAAGAACGGCACCGGCAGCACCAGCTGAATCGTCTGAAGGACAGCTTGCTGAATCACGTTGATGTCGTTGAGCGAGCGCGTGATCATCGAACCCGTGCCAAAGCGCTCAAAGTCGCTGGCGGACAGCTCGAGCGACTTGTCGTACACGGCATTGCGGATATCGCAGGCCACGTTGGCGGCCAGGCGCGCCGAAAGATAGCAGCCCAGCACCGTGCCGCCGCTGGCCATGCCGGTCGCGATAAGCATGTACAGGCCGTTGCGTAATATATAGTCGACATCACCCGTGGTAATACCGGTGTTGACCATGTTCGCCAGCATCGTGGGAACCAACAGCGTACCGACGTTATCTATCAGCACCGCAAACAGCGTCACCGCAATCAGACCGCGGTACGGCCTCATAAACCTCATTAAGAGTCGCATGCGTCCCCCTCGCCCTTATCGTCAGTCTCGTTCTCGGCGGCCACTTGCCGTTTAAATGCCTCGCACTCTTCGTTAAGAACATGGGAGAACTTACCGACCAAGCGCATGATCTCGCACTGTTCCCACGGCTCGAGCGCCTCGAATGCCTGTTGCTCGGCTTTTTGCGCCGGCAACGCGTAGCGCTTGGCAAACCGCACGCCTTCTTCGGTCAGTCGTACAACCTTGTTTTTACGACTGCCCTCGGCAAACTCCAACGTCGCAAGCCCTCGCGCCCTAAGCGTTTTAATCGCCGAATTGATGGTCTGTTTGCTGTAGAACCATTCACTCGTCAGCCGACTCACGGCAACGCTTCCGCCCGCTGCACTCGTGTCGACGAGCATCCAGTAGGCGCAGTCCGAAAGGCCGCAGGCGCGCGAGAACTCCGAATAGATATGGTCGAGTCCATTGAGCAACCGATCGAAGTCGACCAGCGTAACCGCACTATTCATCTATCCCACCATTCAATTGTCCGATTTTTGACCAATTATGTGTCTCTAGATTAGTCCGAGTTTTGACTATCGTCAACAGGCTCTCCGCAAATGCGTGCATTTTTATGGCCTATCGGCAGAAAAAGACCGCCGGCGCGGGGGCGGCGCCAGCGGTCACGTGAAAATCGGGTTTTATTGCCTGTTAAGCGGCGACGGCCTCATAGACCGTAGCGCCCGAGAAGCTGTCATGCAGGCTCTTGCCGGCAATCCACGGCAGCTCGACGACCTCGCAGACCGTGTTGACCAACTCAGAACAGTCAGTAAAGTGGCCCTTGTCGTTGAGGGCCTCGCAATCCTGAACACGCCAATAGCCATCGGTGTGCGTGATGTAGTACTCGTGATCGTTGATCGACACGAAAGCGCGCGTCTTGGAACGCAGCAGCTTCAGAAATCCTTCGAAATCGGTCTCGACGACATCTCCAGCCTGGAACATGATGTTACCTCCTGGCCCGGCGCCACCACGGCGCATTGATAAACGTTGGTACTCCTTTAGTAAAACCCTTATCAGAGGTTATGCGTTCGTCATTTAGGCAAGTGGTAAAAAACCGCAGGGTAGACGGGATAAAACGTTTAACCATCCCATTTGTTTGTCACATTCTGAAGGTACTTTTATGCAAACCCACTTTCCCAATTGGAATCCATCCTTTTGGCCGGGCAATTGACCGTCTATCGTTTGAGCCCGACGGGTATGAACGGGGCATCTGCAACGCCACCGCAAGGAGACACCATGGAGACTATCGAAGCACTCATTCACCGCCGCAGCTGCCGCAACTACAGCGATCGTCCCGTCGAGGCCGAAAAGCTTGCACGTATTATCGAAGCCGGCCAATATGCACCGAGCGGCATGGGCCGCCAGCCGGTGACGTTTGTCGCCGTCACCGACCCCGCGACCGTCGAGCGTCTCTCGTAGCTCAACGCGCAAGTCATGGGCAGCAACAGCGACCCCTTCTATGGCGCCAAGACCGTTGTGGTGGTGCTGGTTGACCGCAGCGTGCCCACACATCTGGAAGACGGCTCGCTCGCCATGGGCAACCTGCTCAACGCTGCCTATGCGCTGGGCGTTGATTCGTGCTGGATTCATCGCGCCCACGAGGTTTTCGATTCGCCCGAGGGCCTGGAGCTACTGGCCAGTTGGGGTCTACCCGCCGACGGCAGCCTGCGCGGTGTCGGTCACTGCATTCTGGGCTATGCCGAGGACACGCTGCCCGAGCCCAAACCCCGCCGCGACAACGTGGTCTACGTAAGGTAATTAGTTCCGCCATTCTACCGAACGGCGGGCTCGTTGACGCTGCGCGGGCCGCATTCACGCCAATCTGACGTTCAATTTCGAGGGCGCGACCAGAAGGTCAGCG
>CAJMRZ010000131.1 GCA_905215945.1 uncultured bacterium
AGATAAAACCGACCAAAATAAACCTGTCCCTTTTTGGCAGGTTAGTCCCAGAAGCTGTCTTCCTCATCCTCGGACTTGGGCCCGCGGTCGACGTACATCTTATGGGTACGCTTCTCCATTACAAAGGCAAGAATCGCAAATAACAGGATGCCGCCGGCGAAAAGGATGGCAAAACCGGTGCGGGTGCCAAACAAAAAGGAAAAAACTGCGTCCATTGGGTGCCTTCTTGCGTAGTTGAGTTGGGTCGTAAACGCTCATAAGTATATACTTGCCCATACATGTACAAGGTTGCAACCTAAATGGAATGTATATCGCCGGAGGATCTAATGCTTGATATCAAGTTTGTTCGCGAGAACCCCGATGCCATCGATGTCGCCATGGCTAACCGCCAGACGTCTTGGGATCGCGAGAAGTTCTTTGAGCTCGACGACGAGCGCCGTGCCGTCATCACCGAGGTCGAGGAGCTCCAGGCTACGCGTAATGCCGAGTCCAAGAAGATCGGCGCCCTGATGAAGGAGGGCAAGAAGGACGAGGCCGAGGCTGCCAAGGAGGCCGTGCGTGCCGTCAACGAGAAGATTGACGGTCTGGCCGAGCGTCGTACCGCCCTCGAGCAGGAGCAGTACGACTTCATGGCTCACCTGCCCAACATTCCTTGCGAGGCCACGCCGTACGGTAAGGACGAGGACGAGAACATCGAGCGTCGCCGCTGGGGCACCCCGCGCGAGTTCGACTTCGACTTTAAGCCGCACTGGGATCTGGGCACCGATCTGGACATCCTCGACTTCGAGCGCGGCAACAAGCTCTCCGGCAGCCGTTTTACCGTTCTCGGTGGCGCCGGCGCCCGCCTGGAGCGCGCCCTCATCAACTTCTTCCTCGATACGCACACCAGCCGTGGTTTTAAGGAGTGGTGGCCGCCCATCGTCGTCAAACGTCAGACCATGTTTGGCACGGGTCAGCTGCCCAAGTTCGAGGACGACGCCTACCACGTCTCGGGCGACAACTTCCTGATCCCCACCGCCGAGGTCGTGCTCACCAACCTGCACGCCGGCGAGGTCCTCGACGCCGACACCCTGCCGCGCCGCTACACCGCCTTCACCCCTTGCTTCCGCGAGGAGGCCGGCTCCGCCGGTCGCGACACCCGCGGCATCATCCGTCAGCACGAGTTCGACAAGGTCGAGATGGTCAAGTTCGCTAAGCCGGAGGAGTCCGACGAGGAGCTCGAGAGCATGACCGCCGAGGCCGAGTACCTGCTGCAGCAGCTGGGCCTTCCGTATCGCGTGATTAGCCTGTGCACCGGCGACTTGGGCTTCTCTGCCCGTCAGACCTACGACGTCGAGGTCTGGCTGCCGAGCTACAACGCCTACAAGGAGATCAGCTCCTGCTCCAACTGCGGCGACTTCCAGGCCCGCCGCGCCAACATCAAGTACCGCGACCCCGAGAACTTCAAGGGCTCGCGTTACCTACACACCCTTAACGGTTCCGGCCTGCCGGCTGGTCGTACCATGGCTGCCATTCTGGAGAACTACCAGAACGCCGACGGCACCATCACGATCCCCGAGGTTCTGCGTCCTTACATGGGCGGTCTCGAGAAGATCGAGCCGGTCGCGTAACTTGGCTGCATAGGGGATATGCAAGGGCGCTCCTTCGGGGGCGCCCTATTTCGTGCGCAGGTCCATACCATGCCGTGCGGACAGCTCAATAGAAAACACACGAACAACTGTTCTGTATACAGCTATCTACCTGTTATGCTTTTGCTAAATAAGAGCGAGAGAAAGGGGACGCGATGGAGCTGTTTGATGATCGGGTGGTTTTGTTTGAGAGCGACGAGGGTGGGGAGTACCTGCTTGTAACGTGTGAGCCGTCTGGCATGGGTGGCCTGGTGGTTCGACAGACGAGTGAGGGTCCGTTGACACAATGGTGTTTTGAGGAGTCGCCGCATGTGGTCGAGACCTTTGTGACGCACGTGGGGCTTGTGGCGCTGGAGCACTTCTATGGAGTTGGGACTTCCAACCAGGTCGCGCGCATGCTGAGCATCTCGTTTGCCGATTATGATTGTGCCCAGCGGGTGAGATCGCTCCTGAGGGAACTTGATGCCAAGTTTGACGTGATCGAAAAGCCAATCGATCGTACGGGGAACGGCGGTATATGCGGAGCAGCATGACAAAACTGCGTTTCACAAAAAAGTTTGAGATTGAGCTTGACTCCAATAAGCTAAAGTGGTTTTATATGTCTTGCGCTGCGGCGTTACCTCAGCTGGATAGAGGGTCTGACTACGAATCAGAACGTCATAGGTTCGAATCCTATACGCCGCACCAATTGAAATTGAAAGCCTCCGGCAACGGGGGCTTTTCTTTTATGGCAACACCGCATGGATTCGAACCTCGGTCGAGGCGCGGGCGTGAAGCGGACGATTTCTTATCGACTCGTGTAAGATTCCGAGTAGGTATCGCGGCCTATCCGCGACCGCTCCTTCTCTAGACGACCGATCAGGGTGATATTTCGTGGCAGAGCGTCCGACATACAAGCTCAGGTTTCTCGATCCCAAGAAGCGCTTTCCGGCGATGCCCGAGCAGCCTGCGGGACGCTCATATGGCGTGGTCTGGAAACTCTTTGGCGAGGATCAGCATGAATCTTGTTATGTCGTCGAGTTCGTTGGCAAAAGTCATGTGTCGCTTTTGGGCTACGTAAGCGTTTCGGGTGAGGTGTACAAGGTGGACCGCCCCGTCAGCGAGGCTCCGCTGCCCAACGATCCCGACATGGAACTGGTCCTTGACGAGTCGGATTCCAGTATTGGTGAGATTATGGTAAGGAAAGCCAACGGTGCAATGCGCGCGTGTGCGCAAACTGCCGGCTCTCCCGAAGGCCCCATGCGCGAGCAGTCCGACCACGAGACATGGAATTCGACCCGCGCCCTTCCTTACGGTGAGTTCATGGCCTCGATGTTCTTGCGCTACGTGATATTTGCCAACTCCGAAAGCGCTATTGTGAACACGGCGGACGCCGGCGGACTCGACGAGGGTATGCAAAACGTTGTCGACAAGATCAAGCTCGTAAAGTTGCCAGAGCCGGTCGAGGTGTTTTTGGGCTTTAACACGGCACCGCTCCCCGATGCTATCGAGACGCTGCTTTACCGCGTTGACCATGCCGAGAATCCGAGCGGTATCGAGCGCTATGCCGCCGCCCTTATGAGCGAAATTGACTTGCCCCGCCTGCGCACCATCGCTGCCAAGTCCGAGATGAGCCTGGCTCGCATTGATCGCTCAAAGATTTTCTATCTCAATTTTGATCGTAGCCTGTTGGACCAGGACGAGATTGACATGCTGCTTGCCATCGAGTGCCGTCTCAACCGCCTCTCCGGCATCCTTGAGCGCATCGGGGCCGGATTGGCCCCTGCGGCATCCTCGCCGAGCCTTGAGGGCTGCGCGCTCTTTGATGCGTGGCATATCGCCAAGACGACCAACGATGTTCCCCGACTGCTCGATACGGCTTCGAGCGATAACCCGTGGGCCAAGCCGGGAACGGTTTCGTGCCAGCCGGGCGGCGAGTGGGACGTGCGCACCCGTTTTGCGCGAATCGTTGAGGCGCTCAACGTGGTCACACGGCTCGACTATACCTATCGGGCAAACGTTGCCGAGGGGATTATGCTCGTTCGGTTTGGGCAGTCTGTCGTTGATACCATGCTGCAACGTGAATACGACGCTCAGGATGACGCCTGGCGCGAGCTGGACGAGGACACGCGCGCGATCTGGGCCGCGGAGCACGATGCGCGCGTGGCACTCACGCTTGCGGCAGCGTGTTTTGCCGCGGGCACCTGCATCACGCGCTGCTATGTGCAGATTGCTGCTCCCGACAGTGAGCAGGGCGAGCGCGTTGTTGCAACGTATTTCTTTGGGCGCGCGGCCTATCTGGCCGATTGCGTGCCTGTCGCCAAGGATCTTGAGAGCATGGACATGGACGATATGCCGTGCAAGCGTGTGCTTGAGGCGTATGAGTCAACCGCTCCGGAGACGATTGAGCCTGCGGAGGTTCATGCTCGTCCGCGTGATGACCATCGCACGCTGCCGCCGGCGCTGCGCGATCTGCTGCTTGCCGATACGGCTGACGAGTTGGAGGTCATGGAAGAGGACGACGACCCATACGTGGCCCGTGTTGTTGAATTGCGCGAGCAGGCAAAAGTCGACCGTACAGGTGCTTTTGAAGGCTTTTCCCGTCTTGTCGAGGAGTTGGAGGCTAAGTGCGCCGTCGCCGAGCTTTTGGCGACAGGTCCGGTTCAAACGCAGTTTTGCGATAACCAGCTGGTGCGCATGGTGCTACCGGTGTTGGAAGAAGACGACTCTGTGCGGATCCTTCGTGCGCCCGATGCGCTGTACTTTGCCCAGCACGAGATCTGCAGCTTTTACGCCGAGCAAGAGGACTTTGAACGAGCACTGCCCGAGGTGCGCCATCTTTACGATCTGGCGCGCTCGTCCATGCAATCGCACTTTGCGCTCATCAACGTGCTTGCGCGTCTGGAGCGCTTTGACGAGATTATCGAGGTGGCGCGCCACGGCCTACGTATTGCCAGCGATCGTTCTGCAATTGGCTACCTGTTCTACCGCTTGGCGTTTGCCTATTGGAATTGCGATCAGCTCGACCTGGCGCTGGCTTGTTACCGTCTAGTGCCGCGCGGTGAGGAATCGGGCAGCAGCGCGCTGGAAGAAATGCAGGGCCTCATGAACGAGATGGGCGTCAGCGAGCCGCCGACGTTCGAGGAAGCGGTCGAGACCATCCGCACGGCTGGACTTGAGCTGCCGCCAGTGTCCGCCGTGACGAATCAGCTGGCGGATGCCGCCGTGCAACTGGTCGACAACGGCTTCTTTTTCCTTGCACGCGGTTGCATCTTCCAAATGTGGCGCACCATGGGTAACGACGAGCTCGGCTCCCTTAACCGTTCGCTGGGGTAGGCGAAGCTTCCAAGGAGGAAAGGATGCTAGGCAATTAGAAAATTTCCTCTTGCCCATCCTTGGCTGTTTGGTTACTATAGAACGGCTGTTACGGAGAGCTGACCGAGAGGCCGAAGGTGCTCGCCT
>CAJMRZ010000132.1 GCA_905215945.1 uncultured bacterium
GAACGCAATCTTTTAGGAAGGCTTAAGTTCTGCCGCAGACCCGAAAGGAACCCGCATCTGCGGCAAAACCACCACGAAGGTGCCTGTCCCCTTTGTGGTGGAAATCTAGTCCTTAAACAGATAACCCACGCCACGGACGGTGGTGATATGTGCTGCAATCTGCGGGCCCACCTTGGAACGGATGCGTCGAATGTGCACGTCGACGGTGCGCGTGCCGCCGCAGTACTCAAAGCCCCACACGCGGTGCAGCAGTACCTCGCGGCTGTAGGCACGGTTGGGATGCGTCGCCAAAAAGCTCAGCAGCGAGTACTCCATCAGCGTCAGGTCGATGGGCTCGCCATCGAGCGTCACCTGGTAGGTAGCCAGGTTGATCTCGAGGTTATCGATGTTGAGCACATCGTCGGCGGTAACGGTCTCCTCCTCGCCCATCAAGCGCTGCGCGCGAGCCTTGAGCTCGTTGGGCGTCGCCGTGGGGCACACGAAGTCGGCATGCGCGTGATTGGGCAGGCGCAGGGTGCCGAGCGCCTCGTCGTCGACGATCACCAGCATGGGGACGCCACCGCGATCGTCGAGCCACTTGGCAATCTGATCGATGCGGTCGCTGCGGATGCCATCGGAATCGAGGATCAGCAGGTCAAAGTCGTGCGCCGCAGTCGGCGAATCGGGGGTGGCCAGGCTCACCTCGACCCCCAGGGTGGTCGTCAAGCTGCGGGCAAACTCGTGGAAGCGCGTCGTGCGCGCCATGAACAGGGCACTCTTTTCGGACATATCGGCCTCCAAAGAAATGAGCTCAATCGTACTGGAACAAGCCAGCGCGATTAGGAGTTCGCCAGATAATGCTTAATCTCCCACTCGGTGATCGTGGACTCAAACTTATGCCACTCGTCGCGCTTCTTTTTAAGGAAGAAACTGTGGATGTGCTCGCCGAGGGCATCCTTCATAAACTGCGAGTCCTCAAACACGTCGAGTGCCTCTTTAAGCGAGCGCGGCAGCGGCGTGTAGCCGGCCTCGAGCATCTGACGATCGGTAAGCTTGAGCGTCTCGGCCGTGGCCTCGGGCGGGAGCTCCAGCTTGCGCTCGATGCCGTCCAGACCAGCCGCCAGCGTGACGGCGTTGACCAGGTACGGGTTGGCCATGGGGTCGGGACTGCGCAGCTCAATGCGCGTGGACAGCTGCTTGCCGGGCTTGTAGACCGGGATGCGGACCATGCTCGCGCGGTTGCGCAGGCCCCACGTGGCGTACTGCGGCACGGAATCGCCGCCCGTGGTGATGCGCTTGTACGAGTTGACCGTGGGGTTAGTGATAGCGCTGATCTCGCGCGCATGTGCCAGAATGCCGGCCATGTAGTGCTTGGCGATATCGGAGAGGTGATACTTCTCGTCGTCCTCGCCCCAAAAGACGTTGTTGCCGTCGTGGTCGAATAGCGACTGGCACAGGAACATAGCGCTGCCGTCCTCGCCCGCCAGCGGCTTGGGCATAAAGGAGGCGTGGCACCCGCTCTCGTAAGCCTGCTGCTTAATGATGAGTTTGGCCGTGGTGATGGCGTCGGACATGCTCAGGGCCTCGGCGTGGCGCAGGCTCATGCCGTGCTGCGAACGGCCGGCGGCGTGGAAGGTATACTCCACGGGCACGGACATCTTCTCGAGCGTAAGGACCGTGTTGCGGCGCAGGTCGCGGGCGGCATCGCTCACCGAAAGATCGAAGTAGCCCACGTTGTCGAGCGGCTCGGGCGTGTGCTCGTCGGGGAAGTAATAGTACTCCAGCTCGGCTCCCACGTTGAGCAGATAGCCGGCTTTCTCGGCCTTGCGGAACATGCGGCGCAGGGCATCGCGCGGGTCGCCGGCAAACGGCTTGCAATCGGGAGTGCACACGTCGCAGAACACGCGGGCGACGCCGTTGTGGCTCGGGCGCCACGGCAAAATCTGGAAGGTCGAAGCATCGGGAAACGCCAGCATGTCGGCTTCCTCGGGCGTGGCAAAGCCCTCGATGGCGGAGCCGTCAAAGCCAATACCCTCCTCAAAAGCGACCTCGAGGTCCTCGGGGCTGATGGCAAAGTTCTTGAGGCGGCCGAGAATGTCGACAAACCACAGACGCACAAAGCGGATGTCACGCTGCTCTACAGAGCGGAGTACGTAATCGATGTTCTGCTGGTTCATGTCGCTCCCCTTTCTTTCGGGCGGGTTTCGACTGGTCTATATCGCAGATACTATCGCAGAAAAATGTTTCCGCAGGGTTAAAGCGTATCAAGCGCTCAAAAAACGTGTGTGAACAGGCAGTTGCGAACGAATGGTTAGCGCGAGGTCGATGCGCGGTGTTCGATGTGGCCGGGGATCTCGATGCGTTTGGGCGCCAGCTTTGCGGCTTCGCCCACGGTGGTGGTAACAACGTCGATGCGCTCGGACAGACGCTCGACTACGCGCTCGGCAATGGTGAGGGTGTCTTGCGCTGCTGTGGTCACACCGCCAAAGAGCACGTGGTTCCAGGGGTAGTCGTCAAACGTCGCGATCTTGAGGCCAGCCGGCAATGAGGGTCCCAGCTGTGCTAGCGCCTCGGTCAGACGCAGGAAGACCAAGCCGTTGACAGCAATGAGGCCGAGCTTTTTGCCTGCATAGCCGCGGATGGTCTCGTCCAAGCGACCGACACCCGTGGCGCCACCGTCGGCCAAGGTGACGACCTCGCCCGCAAGGCCGCGTCGCGAAAGCTCGTCGGCAAAGGCCTCGGCGCGCTCGCGACGGACGGGGCTGTCGTCGCTTGCCTCGGTGAGCAGGCACAGACGCTCGCTGCCCGCAGCGGCGAGCTCGTCTACCAGGCCGGCGACCAGCTCACGGTTGTTAGATGTCACCAGATCGACACCGCCGTCGGCAACGTCGCGGTCGAGCAGCACAACGGGCAGGCGCCCCGCGGCCGCGGCGATCGCCTCGTCATTGCCTCCGCAGGTGTTGACTACCAGGCCGTCCACACCGGCATCGATAAGTCTGGTGAGCGACTCTGCTTCCTTTGCGGGGTCGTTGCCACTAATGGCCGTCATGAGCGAGCAGCCGCGCGCGGCGGCGCTGGCGGAAAGTCCTTCAAGCATGGCGCTCGAGAACGGGTTGGCGATGTCGGCCAGGATCACACCGATGAGGTTGGTACGCGAGCTGCGCAGATTGCGCGCGGCAGCACGTGGGCGATAGCCGGTGCGCTCGATGACCTCGGCGATGCGGGCGCGGGTCTCCTCGGTCATTTGCCCGGGACGGTTGTTGAGATAGCGCGAGACCGTGGCCGGGCTCACACCCGCCTCGGCGGCAATGTCCTTGATTCTCATCTGCGCCATGGCGCACCCCGTTTCCCAATTGTCAGCAGTCTGAGCCATTTTAGGCATTTTTTTAAAAATCTCGCTTGCAAAACGCTGTAGGTGAGTATACTACAACTCGAAACGAAACCGATTTCGTAAACCGATTTCGGCAAGCGCTGGCACGGTGGTGCAAAGATGTACCCTACCGTCTTGGCACCTGCGTGCCAACGCCATATCAAAGGTGTACGCACGAGTAAAAGGAGCTGCGCGACCATGGGTAAAACGGTTCTTACCTTCGGCGAGATCATGATGAGGCTCTCGCCCAAAGACCACCTGCGTATTGAGCAGGCAACCGAGTTTGACGTCCGCTACGGCGGCGCCGAGGCCAACACTGCGCTTTCCCTGGCCTACCAGGGCGACAAGGCCGCTTACGTCTCCGTTGTCCCGGCCAACCGTCTGGGCGAGTGCGCCCTGCGTTCGCTGAAGGCCTACGGCGTCGACACCACGCGCGTCGTGCGTCAGGGCGACCGTCTTGGCTCCTATGTGTTTGAGGTCGGCGCCTCGCAGCGCGGTAACGGTTGCGTCTACGACCGCAAGTACTCTGCCATCAACATGGCCAAGCGCGACGTCTTTGACTGGGACGAGATCCTCAAGGGCATCGATGTCTTCTATTTCTCCGGCGTGACCCCCGCCGTCTCCGATGAGATGGCCGCCGCCTGCAAGGAGGCACTCGCCGCCTGCCGCGCCAAGGGCATCACCACCGTGTGCGACGTGAACTATCGCGGCAAGATGTGGTCGCCCGAGAAGTCGCAGGCCACCATGAAGGAACTCCTGCCGCTCGTCGACATCTGCATCGCCAACGACGAGGATGCGCCCGCCGGCCTCGGCATGACCTGCGTCTCTGGTTCCCTTGCCCATGGCATCGAGGAGCGCGACACCTACGTCGAGATGGCCCGTCAGATCTGCGCCGAGTACGGCTGCAAGAAGGTCGCTTCGGTCGTCCGCAACATCTCCTGCGTCGAGCGCTCCATCTGGATGGGCATGCTCTTTGACGCCGAGAGCGGCGAGTACTGGTTCTCCCCTGCTCACGACGTGCACGTGCTCGAGGGAGTTGCCGCCGGCGACGCTTTCAACGCCGGCCTCGTCCATGCCCTCATCAACGACTTTGACCCGCAGGACGCCGTCAACTACGCGATTGCAGCCTCGATCCTCAAGCTCACCATCAAGGGCGATTCCAACTTGGTGACCGCAGACGAGATCGCAGCCGTGGCATCCGCCGCCGACGGTGGCACCCGCGTCGCGCGCTAGTCCGTCTCCATTCCGCGGGCCGCAGCTTTCCAATCCCATACCCCTGCGGCCCGCTCCCCGATTCCTCCGGCCGGACAAAACCACCAGTCCCATTCCGGTTTTGCCTGGCATTCCCTACATGACTGGTCGAGCAGCTGGTTTTGGAATTGCTTGAACCCCAAGCAGTGCCTCCGATAACCAATCCAAAATCGGCTCCTGACCAGCATATTTGGCAATCACGCGCCCATGCGCGCCATACATCGAAAGGAACATTATGTTCGATCAGTTCTACACCACGCTTGAGTCCCTGGGCATCGTGCCGGTCGTCGTGCTCGACAAGGTCGAGGACGCCGCGCCGCTCGCGCATGCCCTCATGGCGGCCGGTATGGCATCTGCCGAGGTCACATTCCGCACGGATTGCGCTGCCGCGGTGATCGGAGCCATGAAGGAGGCCGAGCCCGATATGTGCGTGGGCGCGGGCACCGTCCTTAC